>JAYRZH010000008.1:0-63048 GCA_041916555.1 Chitinophagaceae bacterium
AGCGCCTGTTTCGCTGGCCATGATAACCCGTTATTGTGTCACCACCGATGAACGGGTTATCATGGCCAGCGAAACAGGCGCTTTGCCGGTTGATCCCTCCATCGTCAAAGAAAAAGGGAGATTGCAACCCGGTAAGATGTTTGTGGTGGATATGGAACAGGGCCGGATCATCAGTGATGAAGAATTGAAAAAAGATATCTGCTCCCGTAAACCTTATGGGGAGTGGCTTAATAAATACAAGATCAGGTTGGAGGAATTACCCGAACCACGCGTTTCCTTCACACACCTGGGACATGATCAGATATTTAAATATCAAAAAGCCTTTGGTTATTCCATTGAAGACCTGGAAACCATCATCGCCCCCATGGCCCAGGATGGTAAAGAACCAATCGGCTCCATGGGTACTGATGTACCACTGGCCGTATTAAGCGATCAGCCACAGCACCTGTCCTCTTATTTTAAACAACTTTTCGCCCAGGTTACCAACCCCCCCATCGATCCGATTCGCGAACGAATGGTGATGTCACTGGCAACCTTTGTGGGAAATATTTCCAACCTGCTGGAAGAAGACCCCAGGGCCTGTCATACCGTAGCGCTCAAACACCCGATCCTGACCAACCACGAATTGGAGAAGATCAGGAGTATCGATACGGGAATATTCCAGGCCAAAACCCTGCAAACATATTTCCGCGCCGATGGAAAACCCGGCTCCCTGAAAGCGGGACTCGACCGGTTGTGCCGTTACGCGGTAGATGCCGCCGAAGATGGATTTGAAGTATTGATATTGACCGATCGCGCCATCGATTCCGACCACGCGCCTATTCCGTCATTATTGGCGGCAGCGGCCGTACACCACCATTTGATCCGTAAAGGTCTTCGTGGCCAGGTAGGTATTGTGGTCGAAGCCGGTGATGTATGGGAGGTCCACCATTTTGCCTGTCTGATCGGATTTGGCACTACGGCCATCAACCCCTATCTCGCCCTTTCTTCGATCCGTGCGATGAAGGAAAGTGGCAGGCTTCAAAGCGACCTCTCCGAAGAACAACTCAAGAAAAATTATATCAAAGCCGTGAATGACGGCTTGCTCAAAGTATTTTCCAAAATGGGGATTTCCACCCTCCAGTCTTATCAGGGTGCCCAGATATTTGAGATCATCGGACTCAACAATGAGGTGGTAGATAAATATTTCACCGGGGCCACTTCACGCATACAGGGTATGGGATTGGATGAGATTGCCAAAGAAACCCTGGCCAAGCACGATTTTGCTTTCCGCAAACGCGAGGCCCCTGTAAACCGCCTAACCGTAGGCGGGGTTTACCAATGGAAACAAAGAGGCGAATTCCACCTTTTTAACCCGCAGACCATTCACCTGCTGCAACACGCCACCAGGATGAATGATTATACCACCTTTAAAAAGTATTCCAAACTGGTCAACGATCAAAGCCAGAAAGCGGCGACGTTGAGAAGTTTGTTTGATTTTCATCACACCCGCCCCTCCATTCCGATAGATGAAGTAGAGCCGGCAGCATCCATCTTTAAACGATTTGCCACCGGGGCCATGAGCTTTGGATCCATTTCCTGGGAAGCCCATACCACCCTGGCCATTGCCATGAACCGCATTGGCGCGAAAAGCAATACCGGTGAAGGGGGAGAAGATGAATCCCGCTATATTCCAATGGCGAATGGCGACTCCATGCGAAGCGCGATCAAACAGGTTGCCTCAGCCAGGTTTGGCGTAACGAGTTATTACCTGACTGAAGCGGATGAACTACAGATAAAAATGGCCCAGGGTGCCAAGCCCGGAGAAGGCGGACAATTACCCGGGCATAAAGTGGATGAATGGATTGGAAAGACCAGACACTCCACACCGGGAGTAGGGTTGATTTCACCACCACCACACCACGATATTTATTCCATCGAGGACCTCGCGCAATTGATCTTTGACCTGAAAAATGCAAACCGCGCGGCAAGGATCAATGTCAAACTGGTATCCAAAGCGGGAGTAGGCACCATTGCCGCCGGAGTGGCAAAAGCAAAAGCGGATGTGATCCTGATTTCGGGACATGATGGGGGAACCGGGGCTTCGCCGCTGAGTTCGATCAAACATGCCGGACTTCCCTGGGAACTCGGGCTGGCGGAAACACACCAGACCCTGGTGAAGAACCGCCTGCGCAGCCGGGTGGTGGTACAGGCTGACGGACAAATGAAAACCGGTCGTGATATCGCCATTGCCGCCTTGCTTGGCGCCGAAGAATGGGGTGTGGCCACAGCCGCCCTTGTTGTGGAAGGTTGTATCATGATGCGGAAATGTCACCTCAATACCTGTCCGGTAGGTGTAGCCACCCAGGATCCCGAATTACGCAAACGCTTTTCGGGAAATCCCGACCATGTGGTGAATTTCTTCCACTTTATCGTACAGGAATTAAGGGAGATCATGGCCGAACTTGGGTTCCGCTCTGTGAATGAAATGGTAGGACAGGTTGACTGTCTAAAGATGAGAGAAGGAATCGACCATTGGAAATTCAGGAAGCTGGATCTTTCCCCGATCCTTTATCGCCAGCCTGAATCAGCTTATACCACTTTGTATAAAACAGAGGAGCAGGATCATGGCATTTCCAATGTACTCGACTGGAAATTGCTGGATGCCGCCCTGCCGGCCCTTGATCATAAGCAAAGGGTACAGGCCTTTTTCCCGATCGTGAATACCGACAGAACGGTGGGAACCATTTTGTCCAATGAAATAACCAAGCGATATAAAGCAGAAGGACTGCCGGATGATACGATCCATTTCACGTTTCAGGGAACGGCCGGACAAAGTTTTGGCGCCTTCAATACCAATGGGGTCACCCTTGAACTGGAAGGCGATGCCAATGATTATTTTGGAAAAGGACTGAGTGGGGCGAGGTTGATTGTTTATCCCTCCCGACAGGCCAGTTTTGTACCGGAGGAGAATATTATTATCGGAAACGTCGCCTTCTATGGCGCTACCAATGGGGAAGCCTTTATCCGTGGAAAAGCCGGGGAACGTTTTGCCGTTCGAAATTCAGGGGCCAGGGTAGTGGTGGAAGGAACCGGTGATCATGGATGTGAATACATGACCGGTGGTTGTGTGGTGGTGTTGGGAGAGACTGGCAGAAACTTTGGCGCGGGTATGAGCGGGGGGATCGCTTTTGTGTATAATACCTCCGGATTGTTTGCCGGAAGATGCAATACCGAAATGATCGATCTTGACCCGGTACAGGGGGAAGATGTTGGATTGTTACAGGATATGATTGCCCGGCATTATGCCTATACCGGTAGCGCGGTGGCGCGGTTCATACTCGATGATTTTGAAAACCAGCTTGGGCATTTTGTCAAAGTATTTCCCAAGGATTATAAGAAAGTGCTGCATGCGCGGGCACGCCAGGAATCCCTTAAATAAAAGAAATAAGTGAAGTAAATATTATGGGTAAGCCAACAGGATTTATGGAATACACGCGTTCCCTGCCGGGAAAAAGACCGGTACAGGAGCGCGTGCATGATTATAAAGAATTTGTTTCTCCCTATGCGGAGGAAGAACTAAACCAGCAGTCAGCCCGATGCATGAATTGCGGGGTTCCCTTTTGTCACAGTGGTTGCCCCCTCGGAAATATCATACCCGAGTTTAATGACGCGGTGTATCGCAAAAACTGGCAGGAGGCATACGAGATTCTCGCATCCACGAATAATTTTCCGGAGTTTACCGGTCGTATTTGCCCGGCACCCTGTGAGTCGGCCTGTGTGTTGGGGATCAACCAACCACCCGTGGCGATTGAGGAGATTGAAAAGCATATTATAGAAATGGCCTTCCAGAAAGGGTTGGTCAAAGTGCGGAAACCCCATTTGCGCAGCGGGAAAAAAGTGGCTGTTATTGGTTCAGGTCCTGCAGGACTGGCAGCCGCGGCCCAATTGAACTATGCCGGGCACCTGGTCACCGTGTATGAGCGGGATGATGAGCCCGGAGGGTTATTGCGCTACGGGATCCCCGATTTCAAACTTGAAAAGTGGGTGGTGGAAAGAAGGGTGAAACTCATGGAGGAAGAAGGGGTGATATTCAAATGCCGGCAGCATGTGGGAGTGAATGTTAACATCAATGACCTTTTGCGAGAACACCATGCCATTGTACTGGCGGGTGGTTCAACCCAACCGCGTGACCTGCCTGTACCCGGACGTGAACTCAAAGGAGTCTATTTTGCTATGCAATTCCTGAAACAACAAAACAAGCGGGTATCCGGTAAAAACCCATTGGATGGGGCAGGGATAGAAAGCAATATCTGGCAGGAAGAATTGCAGGCTACCGGAAAGAATGTGCTGGTGATAGGAGGGGGAGACACCGGAAGCGACTGTGTGGGAACCTCCAACCGGCAGGGAGCGAAATCGGTAACGCAATTTGAATTGCTGCCCAAACCACCCGAAGGCCGAACGCCTTTTATGCCCTGGCCAACCTATCCGATGACACTAAAAACATCTTCGTCGCATGAGGAAGGCTGCGAAAGACAATGGGCTGTGGCAACCAAAGCCTTTATCGGTGATGAGCAGGGTAACCTGAAAGCGGTAAGAGTGGTTGACCTGGAATGGAAAGCATCGGAAGATGGGCGCCCGGCCGGATTTACCGAGAGGGAAGGATCAGAGAGAGAAATACCCTGTGAACTGGCCTTGCTGGCCATGGGATTTGTACATCCGCAGCATGAAGGCCTGCTACGGGAACTTGAAGTGGAACTCGATGAGCGGGGTAATGTACGCGCGTTGGAAAAAAATTACCAGACCAATATCCCCCGCATTTTCACCGCAGGTGATATGCGAAGAGGACAGAGCCTGGTGGTTTGGGCCATCAGCGAAGGCCGGGAATGCGCCCGCCGGGTGGATATGTTCCTCAATGGTGGCCACTCAGTCCTTGAGAGCAAGGACACTTCGATTTTACATACTTTATAATTATTTATATATAAATAATTTTCAAGAAAAGGGCGTTTCGCCCTTTTTTTATTCAAACTTTTATACACATTATTAAAAATAAAATATAAAAAATAAACAGGCGTTAGTCGTTTTCATGGGTATTTTTAGCATTATTGATAATATTATTTTTATTTATTATCTATTTACTAAAAACTAAACTATGAGTAAGGCTACTGCTAAACAACTTGCACCCTTCGTGATTTTGGCCCTGGTGGCAATAGGCGCCATTTTCATTTCTCCGATTGCTGATTATGCCGATGTTTCAAAGTACAGTGGGGCGGATATCGCCTGGATCATTGTGGCTACAGCCCTGGTGTTCCTGATGACCCCGGGTCTGGCTTTTTTCTACGGTGGCATGGTTCACCGGAAGAACGTTATTTCTACGATGATCAAGAGTGTTGTGGCTGCCGGAGTGGTCAGCATTATCTGGGTGGTGGTTGGTTACAGCCTCGCCTTTGGTGATTCTGTGAATGGGTTCATTGGTAATCCGATGACTCACTTGTTCTTCAAGGGAGTTAACTCCGGGGAGCCCTGGAGTCTGGCACCTACCATTCCTAAAACTCTGTTTTCCCTGTTTCAGTTGATGTTTGCGATCATTACTCCTGGTCTGGTCGTGGGCGCCGTAGCTGAGCGTATCCGTTTTACCTCCTACATTCTCTTTATCGCCTTGTTCAGCATACTGGTTTATGCTCCCCTGGCACACTGGAGCTGGCACCCCGATGGTATCCTCTTTAAGATGGGGGCCCTCGACTTTGCCGGTGGTACTGTTGTACATATTTCTGCCGGTTGTGCCGCCCTTGCCGGTGCCCTGGTATTGAAAAGAAGACAGGCCCATATTGAGCAGCGTGAAATTCCCCCGGCCAATATTCCTTACGTATTGATTGGTACCGGTCTTCTCTGGTTTGGTTGGTTTGGTTTCAACGCCGGTTCTGCCGTTGGCGCATCTGCCCTGGCTGTTTCCGCCTTTGCCACTACCAATACGGCTGCTGCCGCCGCCGGTCTTTCCTGGATGTTCTTTGATGTAATGCGTGGTAAGAAGCCTTCCGTACTCGGTTTCTGTATCGGAGCCGTAGTTGGTCTGGTAGCCATTACCCCCGCCGCCGGTTTTGTGGCCATCCCCCAAAGTATTTTTGTCGGCTTTATCGCCGCTATCGTATCCAACATAGCCGTACACTATAAACAAAAGTCCAAACTGGACGATACCCTCGATGTGTTCCCCTGTCATGGTCTGGGTGGTATGGTCGGGATGATCCTGACCGGTGTATTCGCCACCAAGGCCGTGAACAGTGCTGGTAACGATGGTCTGTTCTATGGCAATGCCAGCTTTTTCCTGACACAGTTGAAAGCCATGGCCATCGCTGTTACCTACAGCTTCGTGGTATCCTTTGCCATTTTCAAATTCATCAACTTCATACTTCCCCTGCGGGTAACCTCTGAAGAAGAAGAGGAAGGCCTGGATGCTACCCAGCACAATGAAAAATATGTTCAGGGTACATTGCTGGTTCACAGCAATGGGAGAGTGGAAGAAAAATCAAATGAAGGTGCCCATTAAATAGAAAAAGGCACAGCTTAATGATAATGACTTCTCGCAAAAGTCCTTATCGCCGTACCCTTTTCCTTAACACTTAAAATGCATAACAATGTTACGAAAAATTTCATTGGTCGGACTGGCTATTCTTAGTTCTCAGGCTATTTTTTCACAAGATTCTACCGCCGAAAAACCCAAACCGGTCATTACGGGAAGCGTGGATATCTATTACCGCTATAACTTCCAGAATGCCAAGGATGACGGCGATTTCAATAATTTCACTTCCTTTACCAATTCCCAGAATTCCTTTGAACTGGGTATGGCTTCGGTCAAATTTGACCATAGCTTTGGTAAGGTTGGAGGGGTGCTCGACCTTGGTTTTGGACGCAGGGCCCAGGAATTTACCTATATCGAAGGTGACCCCGAGGAGGATGCCAACGGCTTTTTCAGCCTCGCCGCCATCAAACAAGCCTATGTTACCTATGCCCCTTCCGAAAAAATCAAGTTCACCCTGGGTAAATTTGGTACCCATGTGGGATATGAGCTTCTCGACCCCCAACTGAACAGGAACTATAGCATGAGCTATATGTTCTCTTATGGCCCCTTCTTCCATACCGGGTTAAAGGCCGATGTAAGTGTAAGTGATAATTTCAGCTTTATGCTGGGTGTTGCTAATCCTACCGACCTGACCACCGCCAGTTTTGAAAAGAAATTCATCCTGGGTCAATTACACGGGGCCAGCTCCAGTGGCAACCTGAGTGGTTACCTGAATTTCGTGGGTGGAAAAGATAACTCAAATGTTAGCTCCAGTCAGTTTGATGCCGTTATCACCGGAAAAGTGAGCGATAAGTTCAGCATCGGCTACAACGGTACCGTTAAATCCGTAAAATACCAGGGCAACAGCGATTCCTGGTGGGGTTCTGCCCTCTACCTGAATGTTGACCCCAGTGATGGTTTTGGATTGACCCTGCGTGGTGAATATTTTGACGACAAAAAAGATGTAGCTGGATTTGGCACTTCCTTTTTTGCCACCACCTTATCCGGCAACGTAAAACTGGGCAGCCTTACCCTTATCCCTGAACTCAGGTTGGATTCCGCCAAGGATCCCGCCTTTACAAAAAATGATGGGTCCTCAACCAAAAGCGCCGCTACCTTCCTGTTCGCGGCTGTCTATTCGTTCTGAGGCGATTTATAGTATTGTACCGCTTTCAATTGGCAAGCAATCGTTGGATACATCCCCCATGTCTATGGGGGATTCTTTTTTTAAGCTGAATTTCGGCCCGCATTAATGATCCCAAACGAACACCGCATCACCAGTTTACCCAGGGTGTTCTTTATTGGGGCATCCACCAGCGATTCCTCCATCTTCCGCACCTTGGTAATGGCAAATTGCTGAATGGTGAGCAAGGGTAAAACAATGCGTTCCCTCATCTGTATCGAAACCTGGTCAACCGGATAATCGGCCATCGGCTTCTGTCCGGATAAAACCTGCAGGTATTGCTTTGTAAGCTCATATTCCGCGTGGATCATTTCCCAGATCTCCCCGTATTTGGGATGCGACCTCAAGAAAGCGGTCAACGGGAAGAAACACTTCATCATCGACATCTCGCAATTATCCAGCAAGGTTTTGAAGAATTTTGAATCCTGGTAAAGTTTCTTCAGAGCCGGCAACTGGCCTTTTTTGTCCATTTCCTGTAGGGCCGTCCCAACACCATAATACCCCGTTACATTTAGTTTTAACTGGCTCCAGGAACCCACAAAAGGAATGGCTCGCAGGTCCTTTAATTCTAAC
Organism: Chitinophagaceae bacterium; assembly: GCA_041916555.1. Taxonomy (GTDB): domain Bacteria; phylum Bacteroidota; class Bacteroidia; order Chitinophagales; family Chitinophagaceae; genus SpSt-398. The sequence continues at coordinate 8,292 of JAYRZH010000008.1, forward strand.
CGGGATGACCCTCCCCGTTTGGCCGGGCGGCTACCAATATTTGTTTCACTGTAAAAACGCAAAGGACTGGCATGCGCCAGGTAGTTGAGAAAATAGGGATGGCCTTTTAATCCTGAATAGGCCTGGTAACTGATTTCAGCCAATTGCTGCATCAATTGATCTTCTTCCGGAGAAAAAGTTTGCTCCTTTTTGGTAAACACGGCATTGCTCAACCCGGCATGGATCAGTTTCTCCATATTATATTGGGCCGAGTCAATGATCCCGAAATTGGAACTCACGGTCTGTCCCTGGATGGTGAGCTGTATTTCCTTGTTGGAAATATCCTTGCCCATCGAGGCATAAAACCGGTGGGTCTTTCCTCCGCCACGGGCAGGAGGGCCACCCCGGCCATCAAAGAACATGACATCCACTCCATATTCCTGGGAGATGCTGGTCAGGTTCTCCTTTGCTTTGAAAATACTCCAGTTTGCCATCAGATAACCTCCATCCTTGGTGCCATCTGAAAATCCCAACATGATGGTCTGTTTATTTCGGCGACGACGCAGATGATTGCGGTATATCTCATCGGCATACAACTCACGCATTACCTGTCCCGCATGTTTCAGGTCATCAATGGTTTCAAAGAGGGGAACAATATCCACCTGTAATTTATCAGGTTCCCATCCCGCGATCTGAAACAGCCCCATCACTTCAATGACATTGAGGGCGCTGTTGCACTGGCTGATGATATATCGGTTACAACCTTCCTCCCCATTGAATTGCTGTATAAGGTTGATCACCCGCATGGTTTCTATGGTGTCTTTCTCCATGGGGTCTTCCAGCACCGAACCTTCAGGAAGCGGCCCTTGCTTTTGCAAGCATTTGATCTTTTCCATTTCAGGGAGGGTTGCATAATCCTGTGTCAATACCCCAGGTATCCGGGTCAGCCCCTCCAGGATCTGTCCGTGTACCCGGCTATCCTGTCGCACATCCAGCGAGGCAAAATGCAATCCAAAAACCTTCACTTTATGGATCAGGCTCTCCAGGAGATGAAGGAATAGGCCATTGTGCTTGTAAATGATGGTCTGACGGAGTTCTTCCAGCGTATTCAGTATTTCCTCTTTAGTGATCTCGGTACGCTGCCCCGGGATAAAGATGTTATTATATAAAGCTTTTTCCAATTCCGCCAGCCGGCTTTCTACGCCTTCAAAGGTCAGTCGGCGCCGGATCCGCCGCACTTCCAGGTAATAGCATTTAATAATCGACCCCCGCAGGGCCTCTGCTACCCGTAACGTGGTGTCGGAGGTAACAAATGGATTCCCATCTCTGTCGCCACCTGGCCAAAAACCCATCCGAACCACCGGGTTCCCTTCATTCATGGCCTCCGGAAATTCCTTATGTAAAAAATTACTGATTCGGCCTACCGCGGCGTAGAATACATTCTCCAGGTACCAGATCAAACTAACCGCTTCATCAAACGGGGTCGGCTTCTGCTTTTTGAAAAATGGGGTCTTCCCCAATTGCTGGAGATACATGTTGATCTGGCTGGTATTGTTCTCGGTTAATGCCTTGGCAAGGTCATTGATGATGGCCAAAACCGGACCCGGATAAAACTGTGTGGGGTGTGCCGTCAGCACCAAACGGACAGAAAACTCTTTTAATTTCTCTACCAACTCGGCCGCATTGCCACTGTCCTCACTCTCAGCCTGCAGGTGCTTAAGCGTACCAGCGCCTCCCATATCATTTACCTCGCGAAAAGCCGCATCTTCCAGCGCATCAAACAATACCACCTGTCTTTCGGCATATTGCACAAAACGAAACAAGAGGTCTAGCTTCTCTTCCTCGCTGGAAAAATGGGTGTGTTTCTTAAAAAAATCCTCAATGATCTCTTCCGGGCTTTGCCCTTTTTTATACCCGTCTTCACAATTAGACAATAATAAGGATAAGAGAATGCCCGTTTTTTCGATCCGGTGAAAAGGCAAAGAGGTAAACAGGCTGTTATACAGCTGGAACTTAATGCCCACCTGGTTGCGAAAATGCTGTAATGCGGTTGATGACTGATGATCCATAAATGTTAATAGAGAAACAATGAGAAAATAGACAGGCAATCGGGGTAGTGAAAATACAAAAAAGGGGTGGAAACGGGGGTACACTAACATTCGTTAAGATTAATTTTTCAAAATACCCTGGACTTTTCCTTGCAGGATGGGAGTAGGATAGTATCTTCGGAACCTGCTAGGAATAATGGAAAAACAATTCACATATACTTCTTCTGTACCGGCTACTATCGGTATGTCCATTATTACCACCACCACAACGATCCGCTTCTAGCGGATACTATTTTCATATCAATACATGGGCAATAGCTGTTTTCTCCGGGTGGAGACATTTCAATTAACTATTTACTTTAATCAATTTCAATATGCAGGTTTTAAAATTTGGTGGCACATCGGTGGGTTCGGTGAACGCCATCAGGCAGATCAGGGATATCCTGGAAGAAAGGGTCAGAGAAGATAAACTATGGGTGGTGGTATCTGCCTTTGGGGGTACGACAGATTTATTATTAAAAAGCGGGCAACTGGCTGCCGCCGGAGATGATTCCTACAAAGAATACCTTGGGCAAATGGAGAAACGTCACCTCGAAGCTGTCAGGGAACTGATGCCTCTGCAGGTGCAAAGCGGTTTGCTCTCCCAGGTTAAAACAGGATGCAATGAAATTGAAGATATCTGCAGTGGTATCTTTCTTCTGGGGGAAATGACGGCCCGTAGTTATGATAAGTTGCTTAGTTATGGGGAGTGGCTTTCCTCTGTCATTGTAGCTTCCTCCTTCAAGGCGCTGGGATTGGATTGCGAATGGAAGGATTCACGTGAACTTATTCTCACCGATTCCCGCTTTGGTCAGGCTGCGGTTGAAATGCAGGAAAGCTTTCAGCGAATACAGCAGTTTCAACAGGCTTCTTCGGCCAAACTGGTCATTCTTCCTGGGTTTATCGCCCGCAATGCCCAGGGTGTTACCACAACGCTTGGCCGTGGAGGATCTGATTATACCGCCGCTATTCTGGCTGCTGCCGCCGGTGCCAGTCTGTTGGATATCTGGACCGATGTATCGGGTATGATGACAGCAGACCCAAGATGGGTGCCCAATGCCCGGATCATTCCTTCCATTTCTTACCAGGAGGCCATGGAACTTTCGCACTTTGGCGCCAAAGTCATTTATCCGCCTACCATTCAACCTGTATTGGCCAGGCAGATACCTATCCGTATCAAAAATACTTTTGCTCCTTCCGACCCGGGAACCCTTATCAGCAATAACCCGGAGAAGAACGGGAATATGATTCGTGGTATCTCCAGCATCAACAATATAGCCCTGCTCAGTCTGGAAGGCAGTGGAATGATCGGAGTACCCGGATTTGCCAAGCGTTTATTTGAATCACTTTCCGGCGCCGGAATAAATGTCATCCTCATCACACAGGGTTCGTCTGAACACTCGATCTGTGTAGGGGTAGAAGCCCAACATGCTGAAGCCGCCCGCAAAGCGGTGGACGAAGCCTTTGCTGCCGAGATCGCCTTTAAAAAAGTGGAGCCATTGGTGGTGGAAAAAGACCTTTCCATTGTGGCCCTGGTTGGGGAACAAATGAAAAGTCATACCGGGGTGAGTGGCAAAATGTTTGGGGTCATGGGACGAAACGGGGTCAATGTCCGCGCCATCGCCCAGGGTTCCTCCGAAAAAAATATTTCAGCCGTGGTGGCTACCGCTGATGTGCGAAAAGCCATTAACGTACTTCACGAAGAATTTTTTGAAAAAGTAAACAAACAGGTCAACCTCTTTATTTGCGGGGTTGGAAATGTGGGGAGCAAATTGCTCATGCAACTGGATCAGCAAAAGCAGTTTCTCTCGGAACAACTCCGTTTGCATGTGCGAATCGTTGGACTAGCCAACAGCAAACAGTTTGTATTGTCGGAGGAAGGGATTGATCCCGGCAACTGGAAGAATGAATTGGATAAGGGGGAGAAAGGAGATGTACAGACATTTATTTCTTCGATCATTTCCCGAAACCTGCGCAATTCAGTTTTTGTGGATGTTACGGCGAGCGAACAAGTGGCAGGCACCTACCAGCGTTTATTGGAGAAGAGCATTTCTGTGGTGGCTTGTAATAAGATCGCCTGTTCCGCCGCCTATGCCAATTATAAAAAGCTAAAGGACCTGGCCAGGGAATACAATGCTTCCTTCCTGTTTGAAACCAATGTGGGCGCCGGATTACCAGTAATTGGTACCTTGAATGACCTGATGCGAAGCGGGGATAAGGTCAACCATATGGAAGCGGTGCTGAGTGGCACCCTCAATTTTGTCTTTAACAACTATGATGGCAGCCGTCCCTTTGCGAAAGTGGTCAGACAGGCCCAGGAGGAAGGTTACACGGAGCCCGATCCACGACTTGACCTGGGAGGAACCGATGTGATGCGCAAGATCATGATCCTGGCCCGGGAGTCAGGACAGGTTCTGGAAATGGACCAGATTGCCAACCGATCCTTTATGCCGGCTTCCTGTATGGTAGGCACGGTGGATGATTTTTACCGGGAGATGGAAAAGGAGGAAGATCATTTCCGGAAGTTATACGAGGAGGCCTCCTCCCAGGGAAAGAAACTGAAATTTGTGGCCCGTTATGAAAATGGGAAGGCGTCAGTTGGCTTGCAACCGGTCGATTCAAAACACGATTTTTTTCACCTTTATGGGAAAGACAATGTGGTGCTTTTTTATACTGACAGGTACCGCGATCAACCGATGGTGATCAAAGGCGCCGGGGCCGGGGCGGAGGTAACCGCTTCCGGGGTATTCGCGGATATTATGCGGGCCGCCAGGTTATAAGGATTTGGTGAAACCACTCCCTTTTTTCAAGCATCTTAAACCAATTCATGCAAACAATTAAAATACATGCACCCGCTACCATCGCCAACCTGGTTTGCGGTTTTGACATACTGGGGCTGGCGCTGGATGAACCCTTTGATGAGATCACGGCCACTTTATCAGATTTGCCAGGTGTTCGCATCAGGCATACTGACCACTATGGCTTGCCCGAGGAAGCATCCTGGAATGTGGCCGGGGTGGCTTTGCAAGCCATGTTGGAAGAGTATGGTAAACCGATGGGGGTTGATTTGGTGATGCATAAAAATATCATGCCGGGGAGCGGACTGGGTTCCAGTGCCGCCAGTTCCGCCGGGGCGGTAGTTGCCTTGAATGAATTATTGGGCAAGCCATTTTCCAATCCTGACCTTGTTCGTTTTGCCATGAATGGGGAGAAGCTGGCCAGTGGGGTAAAGCATGCCGATAATATTACACCGGCCATTTATGGCGGAGTAACATTGATCCGGTCAATTTTTCCCCTGGATATAGTGCCTCTTAGCGCGCCGCCTATGTATGTAGCGGTGGTGCACCCGCAGATAGAAGTAAAGACCTCGGATGCCCGTCAGATCCTCCGGAAGGAATTGCAATTAAAGAACGCGATTCGTCAATGGGGAAATATTGCCGGACTGGTGACCGGGTTATTGAAAGAAGATTATGACCTCATCGGACGCTCCCTCGAAGATGTGGTAGTGGAACCGATACGCAGTATCCTGATACCCGGGTTTGATGAAGTGAGACTGAGGGCAAAAGAAGCGGGTGCCCTGGGGGGAGGGATTTCCGGTTCAGGTCCTTCGCTGTTTATGTTGTGCAAGGAAAAAACAACGGCAGAGCAGGTTTCTGTTGAAATGAAAGATGTTTATACAAAACTCGGTCTTGATCATCGTATTTATGTTACCCGGGTCAATCACCAGGGAGTAAAGGAGGTATCCTTATGAAATATTACAGTTTAAACGGTAAAGCGCAACCGGTGGATTTTCGGGAGGCCACCATCCGTGGACAGGCACCAGACAAAGGACTTTATTTCCCCGAGCATATTCCCGTATTTGAACGATCCTTTTTTCAGCAGATGGATCGGATGACCGATGTTGAAATCGCATTTCAAGTGATCCGTCCCTATGCCGGGGGAAATATTCCCGATGCGGAGCTATACCGGATCGTGGAAGAAACAGTTTCTTTCCCCATACCCCTGGTGGAGATTGCACCGGGTGTTTATACGCTGGAGTTGTTTCATGGTCCCACCCTGGCCTTTAAGGATGTGGGGGCGCGATTCATGAGCCGTTGTCTGGGTTATTTTTCAAAAGATCGTAAGCAAAAGATCACGGTATTGGTGGCTACTTCGGGAGACACCGGCGGAGCCGTGGCGGCGGGTTTTTATGATGTATCCGGGGTGGAGGTAGTGATCCTGTATCCTTCGGGAAAAGTGAGTCCGGTACAGGAAAAGCAGCTAACCACCCTGGGAAAAAACATACGTGCTTTTGAGGTCAAAGGCAATTTTGATGATTGCCAGGCACTGGTCAAACAAGCCTTTATGGATGAGGAGTTGCGGAATAAAATGGGATTGACATCAGCCAATTCGATCAATGTTGCCCGTTGGCTGCCACAACAGTTTTATTATTTTACTCTTTGGAAACAGTGGCAGGATAAAATCAATCCCCCGGTGGTGTCAGTGCCCAGCGGAAACTTTGGGAATATCTGTGCCGGTATGCTGGCACACCAATCGGGATTGCCGGTGAAACACTTTATTGCGGCCTGTAATGAAAATGATGTGGTGACCCGGTTTTTACAGGATGGCGCCTATCAACCCCGTAAGGCGGTGGCCACTATTTCAAATGCCATGGATGTAGGGGATCCGAGTAATTTTATCCGGGTGATGGAGTTGTTTGATCAGGAAAGGGGGGCGTTGATGGAAATGCTAAGCAGTTATAGGTTTGATGATGTACAGACCCGTGCAGCGATGAGTTTCCTATATCAACGGTATGGATATACGGCAGACCCACATGGTGCGGTAGGGTATTTGGCCCTTGAAAAATACCGGCAGCAGCATCCGGGGGTATCGGGTGTCTTTTTGGAAACCGCCCATCCGGTTAAATTTCCGGAAGAAGTGGAAAAGTCTATACAGGCAGAGATTTCCTGGCCTGACTCGATCAAGGAACTTGCAAACCGGGAAAAGAAAGCCATTTTCCTCGAGCCGGATTATGATTCGTTTCGGGAGGCCTTACTGGCAATCTTATAACCGGGGCGCCATGATCATTTTGGCTATCCGTTCTTCGATAACGGGTTTCTCCAAATCAAAATCGAGTTTGATCCGCCATTTTTGTAATGTGTTTACACCGATGATGACCTCCTCACTCAGATCCGGGATTACCAGGAATTCATCGCTGAGCCGGAGTTCATCCAGGTAGAACTCGCTTCGGATCAACTGGGTTACTTCTAAATAATGCCCTGCACTGGCTGTGATAAAGGTCATGGGTTTGGGAAGTCTTTCAACATGGGCTATCTCTTCAGCCAGATCGGGTCGGATACCGGAATAGGAAGCGCCAGTATCAAAAAGGGCATATAAGTTTCTTTCTCCCAGGGAACCTTCAAAGCGGATTGGCAAACGGATGATTGACATGCCACAAAACTAACCATCAAGGTGAACCCAGGCAATTTTTGAGGTGGGAGTAAACACGACATGAATCATATTTTTCCGCGATACAAAGGCAGGGGATTTTGACTGGCCTGTTGTACCTTTCGCCAATGAACCTAAGCCCTCTTTTTCGGGAACTGTTTGGGGCCGATCCTTTGATCGTTCGCTCCCCCGGTCGCGTCAATATCATCGGTGAGCATACCGATTACAATGAAGGATTTGTGCTGCCTGCTGCCATTGATAAAGCCGCCTGGGTGGCCATTTCCCCTCGTATGGATGGGGAGATCAGGCTTTACGCCAAGGATCTCAACCAGCATTTCTCCATTCGGTTATCCGATATACAGCCCCAGAAAAAACCATCCTGGCCAAATTACATATTGGGCGTAGTGGCCCAGTTTGTCAAAAGGGGGATACCGGCGGAGGGCTTTAACCTGATTCTGAGCAGTGAAGTGCCTATCGGAGCGGGTCTGTCTTCTTCCGCCGCTGTGGAATGTGCCACGGCCTTTGCCCTCAATGAACTTTGGCAGACCGGACTGGATCGTATGACGCTGGTCCGCATGGCCCAACTGGCCGAGCACGAATACGCCGGGGTGAAATGTGGCATCATGGATCAGTTTGCCAGTATGTTTGGTCAGAAAGACCATTGTCTCCGCCTCGATTGCCGGAGTCTGGATTATACGCCGATCCCCCTTCAATTACCTGGTGTTAAAATTCTGCTGTTGGATACACATGTCAAACATTCCCTGGCTGCCAGTGAGTATAATGACCGGCGGCAGGAATGTGAGAAGGGAGTGGAAATTGTTCAAAAGAAATATCCACAGGTCAGGAGTCTCCGCGATATCAGTATCAGTCAACTCAAAGAATGCCTGGATGAAACTTCACTTACTTTCCGTCGTTGTCGTTATGTGGTGGAAGAGAATGGTCGGTTAAATGGTGTTTGTGAAGCTTTATTGGCTGGCAATCTAAAACAGGCTGGGGAGTTAATGTTTCAAACGCATGATGGGCTGAGCCGTGACTATAGTGTAAGTTGCCCGGAACTTGATTTTCTGGTTGATCAGGTTCGGCAAGATACCCAGGTGCTAGGCGCCCGCATGATGGGTGGCGGGTTTGGCGGTTGCACGATCAACCTGGTCAGGGAAGATCATATTCCTGCCTTGGTAGCCCGATTAAAACCGGCTTATGAGCATGCCATGGCGAAAGAACTGGGGTACTATGTGGCCTGTATTGAGGACGGTACTCAACGCATGCATTATGGCTAAGCCAGCTCCTGGAACCAGTTTTGAATTTACTCACGGATCGGTTCAGATTCGGGGGGAGCGATTGGACATACCCCGTCAGGAAGTTTACCGCCTCGTGTTTAGCAGTCCACGGCCACCGCTGGTAGTGGCCTGTGCCGCACGTGAAGATGGAAGTTTTTTCTGGACTTCCATTCCCGAAGGACGGCAAAAAGAAGCCGAAGGTGCTGGGGTTTTGCTTGAAAATTTCTTTAAGAACGAATAGTTATGTGTTACTACAACGGACAAAAGGTAGTGCATGCCGAGTATATCCGCTTGAAGCAATTGGAAAAAGCGGTGGCTCAATACAATTTCCTGTTACGTGATCTACAGGTTGGGTTTGATTATGGCCCTAATGCAGTTTTAAAACCTATTCCCGGACGGGTTGATTTTGAAATTGTTCCGATGGAATGGGGATTTATTTTCCCGGGGCTTAAAACAAGGGAAGAGGTACACAAATTGCGCTTTGGCTATAAAGATGCCCATGGCGTATTCAAACCTCCCATCATGACCCTGAACGCGGTGGCGGAAGAAATGCTCTCACCTGGAAAAATTTACAGGGATGCCGCCCTTCACCGTCGATGTCTGGTATTGTCCAGCGGTTTTTATGAATGGCGGCATGTGTACCGCACCAATAAGAAAACCGGTCAACCCCTGAAAACCCCGGATAAATATCCCTATTATATTAAAGTTAAAGACCGGGAGTATTTTTTTATGGCCGGTATTTGGCAACCCTGGACCGACAAAGCGACTGGAGAGTATGTGGAGAGCTTTGCCATCGTTACCACCGCCGCGAATACGCTGATGGAAAAGATCCATAACAGCAAGAAACGGATGCCTGCGATACTCAGTGAAGACCTTGCCTGGGAATGGCTGTTTGGCAACTCGGATGAAAAACGTATCCGGGAAATCGCCATGACGGCTTTCCCGGCTGAACAAATGGAAGCATATACCATTGCAAAAGATTTCCGGGAAACCCTCGAGCCGACAAAGCCTTATCATTATGGGGAGCTTATGGATGAATAGGGCTGGATTAAAAAAGGGGGTATCGGTTAAATAGCTTCGAGTAATTGATGGGCATCCAGGTTCAACTTTTGGTGAAGAGCTTTTACGAAGAAAATGTCTGGTTTTTGTTTTCCATTCATGATCAATGAAAATTTGGCTTCGCTTACTCCCAGCAGCTTGGCCGCGAATTGCTGTTTAATTCGTAGTTGAAAAAGTTTCATTCTTATCATCTCGGGTAATGTGGTAGGTATGGGCAACGGATCCTTGATGTCCTCGTATAATTCGGCGGATTTGGTAAGACTTTCCAATTTCCGCAATTCTTTTTCAGAGAGATTTTCTTCGCCTTTTTTCATCAAATGGTCTATCTCTTTCATGACCAATTCATAAGCGTCTGCGGTCTTAATTTTTAAGATTTTCCTACTCCCGGACATGGGTTCTTTTGCCCGAACTGTCTTTTTGCCGGTGCGGCTTTTTCGAGGATTTCGTGCTTTTTTTGACTTATTCATAATTCCTCTGGTTTGATTTTATCATACTCCGCATGGGTTCCGATAAAACGGATATATACGGTTCGGGTCTTGAAAAATATCCTGGCTACCAACCTGTACTTATTTCCCCCGATATTAAAAATGTAAAGATGATTTTTTACAACATCGGTTGCTTTGAATACCTTCTTCAATTCATTTAATGAACTCCAGTTACTTTCTTTTGTCCTTAAATACCAGTTTAATAATGCGACTTCTGCTTGCGGATGACGCAGAATAAATTGCTTTATTGTGCTTTTTGCGATGATAACCATTTCATTATTCTTAAGCCTCTCTTGCACAACAAGTATGGAATGTAAAGGTAAATAAAATTTAGGAAATCTAAAATTAATTTAATCCCGCCCCCCGCATCAATTTCTCCTCACCAAACTGTTTCTTGATCCGGTCAATGGCCTGGTACAGACGGATGGACTCCTGGGTGTCTTCAAAAAGATTGATCTGGTAAGTACCCGGGATAAGTTGGGTAAAGCGTACTCCGATCAGGCGTACCAGTTGGCGACGCGAATAGAGCTGGTTAAACAGGTTGAATACGGTTTGCAACAGCACGTGATCGGCATTGGTATAGGGAATGGCGCGTTGCAGGGTATGGGTCTCGAAATCGGCATAGCGGATCTTGACAGTCACGCAACCCGTGAGACGGTCCTGTTTTCTTAATTCAAACGCGATGCTCTCCGTCATCCTTACCAATTGGCTGTGGAGAAATTGGGTGTCAATCGTGTCGGTCTGAAAGGTTTGTTCGGTGGAAATGGATTTCTGCTCCCGGTAAGGCACCACCGGCGTTTCATCGATCCCATTGGCCCGTCGCCACAGCTCGGTGCCATTCTTTCCCAACAGGTTCTGCAAAAGCTCAACCGGTATTTCACTTAGCACCTTGACCGTTTCCACCCCCATTTTGATCAGTTTATATCCTGTCTCTTTTCCAATACCGGGTATCTTGAGGATATTCAATGGCGCCAGAAAACTTTTCTCTTCGCCAAAAGGGATCTCGATCTGTCCGTTTGGCTTTACCTCATTCGTGGCCACTTTGCTGATCAGTTTGTTGCTGGCCAACCCATACGAAATCGGAAGTCCGCTGTATTTATTTACCTTCTGTTTTAGCTCATGGGTAAAACGGCTACAGCCAAAAAACCGGTCCATTCCCGTCAGGTCAATATAAAATTCATCAATGCTGGCTTTCTCAAAAACCGGCACCGACTCCGCGATCACCTCGGTTACCTGGGTGGAGGCCTTGCTATAGGCTTCATAATCCCCCTTTATCACAATGGCTTCCTTGCACAAACGCAGGGCCACCCGCATGGGCATGGCGCTGTGGATGCCAAAACGCCGGGCTTCATAACTACAGGCTGACACCACACCCCGGTCGCTGCTGCCACCGATCAACAAGGGCTTCCCTTTTAGTTTGGGATTGCGTTGCTGCTCCACCGACACAAAAAAGGCATCAAGGTCAAAATGGGCGATATGGCGTTTGGGATCGACAAACATGGGTTACAGATAAGGCCTTTTTTTATAACCAACCCGCTCCATACGTCTTACTTCCAGGCTGTACACCCCAAAATCCTCCACCACTTTCCCCGTGATCTTATAAAAACCACTGGTGTGCAGCGGATAATTTTTAGCCGCATCGGGAAAATGCACCGTGTCGATCCAGTTTAGTTCACTGTCCACAAACGTGCCAAAGAACATATGGTCTTGGTTCTTGGTGACCACATGTTTCCGGGCAATAAAATAAGCCAGCACGGTTATAACTTTTCCCAGGTGTTGACCAATTTCCGCCGCGGGTACATGCTCACCCGGGTCGGCATCGGCCAGTTCAAACGGATTGGAAAGAGGGAAACCTAGTATCTCCATTTCATCATACAGGTCATCCAGGCGCTGGTCTTCCAGATAGGGGAGTTGAAACTCAAGTGGCGGCTCCTGGAATAAGGGCGCGCTTCCGGCTACCACAGGCTGATGTTTTTTTTGTAAGAAATTCGCTTCCCAAAGCAAACGCTTTTTTGAACGGCCGGTAAAACGAAAGGCCCCGATGCTGACCAGGGTGTTTAGTTGTTCCAGCCCGGTATTGACACGCTCCACAAAATCCTGCAAGTGAAGAAAAGGCCCCCGTTCTTTTCGTTCTTCCAGCAATTGCTCCACCAGTTTATCCTGCAACCCCTTGATATGGATAAAACCGGTGTACACTTCATCGCCTTCAATATTTGTGTACTGCTCACTCTTATTGACACAGGGCGGCCGGATCTGACCACCTGTTTTCAGCAGTTCCAGGAAATACAATTCACGCGAATAGAAGCCCCCGAAATTATTGATCACCGCAACCATGAATTCTTTGGGGAAATAGGTCTTGAGATAAAGACTCATATAACTCTCCACGGCAAAGGAGGCCGAATGGGCTTTGTTGAAACTATACCCCGCAAAACTTTCCATCTGCCGCCAGATCTCCGCCGTCAGGGTTTCCTCACGCCCCAGGGCCTTGGCCGACAGGAAGAATTCTTCACGTATCTGCCGGAATTTGTTGTGCGACCGGTATTTCCCACTCATCGCCCGGCGAAGGATATCGGCCTTGCCAAGACTTAACCCCCCGTAATAATGCGCGATCTTGATCACATCTTCCTGGAAAACCATCACCCCAAAGGTTTCAGATAAATGTTCTTCAAAAAGAGGGTGGAGGTATTTTACCTGGTCACGGTGGTGGTAGCGGTAAATATACTCCCGCATCATACCCGATTGGGCTACACCCGGACGGATGATCGATGATGCCGCCACCAGGGTGATATAGTCATCACAACGCAGCTTCTTCAGCAGTTGCCGCATCGCGGGCGATTCAATATAAAAACAACCGATGGTATTGGCTTCACGGATCTGTTCTTTAATGCGATCATCCTGACGAAACCGTTTGAAATCATGAATATTGATATCTCTGTTTTTGTTTTGTTTGACAAGCCTTAGCGTTTCCCGTATATGCCCAAGCCCCCGCTGGCTGAGTACATCAAATTTATTCAGCCCGATGTCCTCGGCAATAAACATATCCATCAGGACGGTAGGGAAACCCTTGGGAGGCAGAAACAGCGAGGCATAGTCTTGTATCGGCTGCTGCGCGATCAGCATGCCACAGGGATGGATGGAAGGGTGGGCGGGGAAACCCTGCAGCAGCGCGCCATATTGGAATATCCATCGGGCATAGCGGTCATTGGCCTGTGGGTAACGCTGTAGTGTTTTGATCTCCTCATCGGGCAGGCCAAAAACTTTTCCCAGTTGACGGATGGCCGCATCCTGCTGAAACGTTGGGTAAGAACCCAGCAGGGCCACATGTTCATGACCATAGCGCTTAAACAGGTAATCCATCACTTCATCCCTGTCTGTCCAGGAAAAATCAATGTCAAAGTCGGGTGGCGAGGTGCGCTCAGGATTGAGAAAGCGTTCAAAATACAGGTTTAATTCGATCGGGTCCACATCCGTGATACCAAGACAATATGCTACGATGGAGTTGGCGCCGCTGCCACGCCCTACATAATAATAACCCTGTGATTGCGCAAAGCGGACCATATCATGGTTGATCAGGAAATAGGCATTAAAACCAAGTTTGCTGATCACCTCCAATTCATTATAAAGCCTTCGGTTGGCCTCGGCATTCTGCCCGCCATAGCGCCTTTTCAAACCCGCCAGGGCCAGCTTTTCCAGCAATACCCTGTCATCCGCTTCCGACCCGCCAAAAACCCGCTTGGTCTTATCGGTATGAAAAGACATCTCCAGCCGGCAGGCATCCATCAGCTTGTATGTATTTGTTACAAGTACCGGGTATTGCCTGAACTGCTGCAAGAGGTTTTCCGGAGAAACAAAGGTTTCATCCGGTGAACAGCATTCCTCCGGGGGAAGTTTTGACAGGAGCATATTCAGGTCAATAGCCCTGAGCAAACGGTGCAGGTTGTAATGGGTCTTGTCCTGTACCGTCACCGGTTGAAGGATCACCAGTTTTTCCGCATGCCGTTTCATGTCGAGGCCATACAAACGCGTTAACTCAGTTGCCCGCACCCCAATCCGTTCATTAGGCAGTAGCTCTTCAGGGAGGCGTTTGCCCAGGGGGTACACCACAAATCCATCCCAGCTTTCTTCAAAAAACCGGTCCGGTCTCTCCGGAAAATCCTCTTTGCCCATCAGGTACCGGGAAAGAAACCGGTGTATCCATCCCAGCCCACGATGGTTGGCGGCAAGCAAAATGTACAAACACTCGCGGCCATTCCTGATCTCTACCCCCGCTATGGGGTTGATGCCCTGCTCACGGCATTGTTTGACAAACTCCCAGGTGTCATACGTGGAATTGATATTCGTAAGAGCCAGGGCTGTTACACCCTTTTCCACGGCGGCGCGTACCAGTTCTTCGGTGGAGAAAGTGCCGTACTTAAAGCTGAAATAGGTCTTGCAGTTGAGGTACATAGGGATACGCAAATTACTAAATAAATTAGTAGTAAATATACTAAATTTATTAGTATTTGATTTTCAACCAAAAAAGCTCTTGAATATCAAAAAAACATACCCTGTAGATTCTGGAAAGAGATGTTAAAAAGAATGGTAATGTACGTTTATCTGAAAAATCGGCTATTTTTAGGGCCCAAAACAATAATCAGACCCTTTAGAATCAATGGCCTCCTTCCTGTCAACAAGTAAAAAGTTATACGGACAATTAACGGCTGGCCTTTTTGTAATCTTAATTCTGTTTGCCCAATTACAGATCGGTGCAAACCAGGCGTTTGCCGCTTCTCACGTCCCTCAACAGACACATTCAGCCAAAACCACGGTTCCTGGTCACACACTGGGTAAATTATCAGTGGATGATGATTTTTCCTCTTTCCACAGGATAGTTGCTGAAGAGGATGAGGAGGAAAACGAGGCATGCGGATCCGATTCAAAAGGAAAACTTAGCCAGGTCTTCTTCTGTCTTGAACAGGCCTGCACCTTGCATGTTAAATCGCGTTTTCTACACCTGACCTACGCGTATTACAACCAACCCCGGGTTTCATTATTTATTCTTCATCATTCCTGGAAAGCTCACCTGGGCTGATTTCTTTCTCTTAATCATTCTTTGTTGCCTGGCCATTGGCCATCAGGCTCCGTGTTTTCATTTATTAGGTTAGTTAACTAAAAATATTCATTGCATGAATAAGTTCAGGGTGCTGTGTTTATCAGCCATCGTTACCATGTTATTTTCTTGTAAGAACCATCAGGAAGAAAAAGAACCGGATAGTGTATTTATGGTTACGAGTCCGATCCAGGTGGATACCACCATCTATAAAGAGTATGTGGCCCAGATCCGGTCGGCCAATCACATCGAACTTCGTTCACAGGAAAGAGGATATCTCGAGAATATTTATGTGGATGAGGGTCAGTATGTAAAAAAAGGGCAGTTGATGTTCAAACTGATGCCGGCGGTTTACCAGGCCGAAGTGGAAAAGGCACAGGCTGAGGTCAATTTTGCCGATATAGAATTCAAGAATACCAAACTATTGGCGGACAAAAATGTGGTTTCCCCCAATGAACTGGCACTGGCCAAGGCCAAACTTGACCAGGCCAAGGCCGCGCTCACCCTGGCTCAGGTCCATCTTGGGTTTACGGAAATCAGGGCGCCCTTTAGCGGGGTAATGGACAGGTTCTATACCCGTCTCGGAAGCCTGGTGGATGAAGGTGAATTGCTGACCAACCTATCGGATAATAGTCGCATGTGGGTCTATTTTAATGTGGCCGAGGGGGAATACCTTGATTTTGTAAAAAACAGAAAGGAACAGCAGGATAAAAAGGTGCTGTTGCGGTTAGCCAACCAGGAAATCTTTGACCAGCCCGGCGTGATGGAAACCATCGAAGCCGATTTTAACAATGAAACCGGGAACATCGCCTTCCGCGCCGCATTTTCCAATCCAAAAGGAGTTCTTCGGCATGGTGAAACGGGTAATGTGCTGATGCCTGTTGAACTTAAAAATGCCATCATTATACCCCAGAAGGCAACCTTTGACGTATTGGATAAAAAATACGTGTATGTAGTGGGCAAAGACGGGCTTCTGACTGCCAGGCAAATCTCCATTGCCCAGGAAATGCCCCATTTGTATGTGGTGTCTGCCGGATTAAGCCCATCCGACCAAATTCTGGCAGAAGGATTGGGCAAGGTCAAGAATAATGAAAAGATCAAGTTCAGGATTGTGCCCTTTACCAAAGAGATGGAAGACCTTAAAAATTTACATGCTGAATAAACCCCTATAAACCTGACGTATGTACGAAAAATTCATTAAGCGACCGGTACTGGCCATATCGCTGTCCATCGCCATTGTTTTTATGGGTTTACTGGCCATTACAAAATCTCCGGTAGCCCAGCTTCCCGAAATCGCCCCGCCACGTGTCAGCATCTTTATTGAATTTCCCGGATCTAATGCCGATGTGTTGGTTAAGTCCACGCTTACGATCATCGAGCGTGCCATAAACGGGGTGCAGGGGATGCAGTATATTTTATCCGATGCCACCAGCGCCAGCGAAGCATCCATTGATATCGTGTTTGAACCCGGTACCGATCCGACCCTGGCGGCGGCGCGGGTAAAATCCAGGGTGGACCAGGTTATGACCAACCTGCCTCCGCTGGTGCAGAGGGAAGGGGTCATCATTTCACCCCTGCAGCCAAGCATGTTGATGTATGTGAATTTGTTTAGTACAAATAAAAATATCGATGAAAAGTTTCTGTTCAACTATGCCAATACTTATATCCTGCCCGAGGTTCAGCGAATAAAAGGGATGGGC
The DNA here is from genome assembly GCA_041916555.1 of Chitinophagaceae bacterium. Taxonomy (GTDB): domain Bacteria; phylum Bacteroidota; class Bacteroidia; order Chitinophagales; family Chitinophagaceae; genus SpSt-398. The sequence goes on from JAYRZH010000008.1 coordinate 25,395, forward strand.
TTTGCCCAGGCCATCGGAAGCCGGGCCTTTGCCATTCGTGTATGGCTTAACCCCGAGCGGATGCGCGCCTATAATATTTCAGCCACCGAAGTTTTAAAAGCCATTGATGAACAAAGTGTGTTGGCCAGACCTGGCCGCGTTGGTCTCAGCTCTGGTAAAACGCCTCAATCACAGGAGTACGTATTTACCTATAAAGGATGGTACAATACCCCCGAACAGTATGAGGGTATCGTTATTCGGGGTAATGCCGAAGGGGAGATCTTAAAACTAAAAGACATCGCCGAGGTGGAAGTGGGTAGTGAGTTTGTGGATATCTACTCCAACAAAGACGGCCACCCCTCAGCCTCCCTGGTCCTTAAGCAAAATCCGGGTAGTAATGCCCAGGATGTAATTAAAGAAGTAAAGGCCAAGCTTGAAGAATTAAAAAAAGATTTTCCTCCGGGTATCGATTATGAGATCAACTACGATGTATCAAAATTTCTTGATGCATCCATCGACAAGGTGCTGCATACCCTGGTGGAAGCTTTTATCCTGGTAGCCCTGGTGGTGTTTATATTCCTGGGTGACTGGCGATCTACCCTGATTCCCATTATCGCTGTGCCGGTTTCCTTGATCGGGGCTTTTGTGGTGATGAATGCCGTGGGGATCAGTATAAACATGATCACCCTTTTTGCCCTGGTACTGGCCATTGGAATCGTGGTTGACAATGCCATCGTGGTGGTGGAAGCGGTGCATGTAAAAATGGAACATGATAACCTGTCTCCTTTTAATGCCGTGAAAAAGGTAGTGGGGGAAATCAGCGGAGCGATTATCGCTATTACCCTTGTAATGGCTTCGGTGTTTATTCCTGTTTCCTTTATGTCGGGACCGGTTGGGGTTCTATACCGTCAGTTTTCTCTTACCATGGCAAGCACCATCGTGATCTCGGGTTTTGTGGCCCTGACCCTTACACCGGTTCTTTGTGCCATGTTGCTTAAAAATACCCATGGTCAACCAAAAAGACGCGGTCCGGTTTCCCTGTTTCTTTCCTGGTTCAATAAAAGGTTTGAACACGCTACCAACCGGTATGAAAAGTTCTTATCAAAAATTGTGAACCGAAGGGTAATTACTTATGGTATTCTGATCATTTTTAGCGCTGGCATATTAGGTATAAATAAAATACTGCCTTCCGGTTTTATCCCCGGGGAAGACCAGGGTCAGATTTATGCTATTATTCAAACCCCGCCTGGCACAACGCTTGAACGTACCAATGAAATTTCAAGAAAGCTTCAGGCTATTGCCAAAGAGACACCAGGCGTACTTTCCGTTACAGCGCTGGCAGGATATGAAATCCTTACCGAGGGCCGGGGGTCTAACGCCGGTACTTGTTTAATTAATCTGAAGGATTGGTCTGATCGTAAGGAATCGGTCAAATCCATTATCCGGGAACTGGAGGAAAAATCAAAAGACCTGCCGGCAACAATTGAATATTTTGAGCCCCCCGCCGTTCCGGGCTATGGCACTTCCGATGGTTTTTCCCTTCGGCTGCTGGACAAAAATGGTACGGTAGATTACCAGGAATTTGACCAGGTAAACAGTGATTTTCTGAATGCCCTGAAGAAGAGAAAGGAGTTGAGCGGTCTTTTTGCTTTTTACTCCGCTAAGTACCCGCAGTACGAGATAATCGTTGATAACAACCTGGCCATGCAAAAAGGGGTTTCCCTTGGGGAAGCTATGGAGAACCTGAATATTATGATCGGCAGTACCTATGAGCAGGGTTTTATCCGATTTAATAATTACTACAAGGTTTATACACAGGCCGGGCCCGAGTTTAGAAAAGAACCCGATGACCTGTTGAAGATGTATATCAAGAATGATCACGGAGAAATGGTTCCTTACTCGGCCTTCATGAATATTAAAAAGACCCAGGGGCCCAATGAGATTTCGAGGTACAACCTGTACATCTCTTCCCTTATCAATGGTACTCCTTCAAAAGGGTATTCATCCGGGGATGCCATCAATGCGATCAAAGAAGTGGCCGCCCAAACCCTGCCCCGGGGATATGATATTGCCTGGGAAGGCTTATCCTATGATGAAGCCAAGAGGGGAAATGAGGCGTTGTATATTTTCATGGTTGTCATCTTCTTTGTTTACTTGATTTTGTCGGCCCAATATGAAAGTTTTCTATTGCCCCTGGCCGTACTGTTGTCGGTTGTTCCAGGAATTTTCGGGTCATTTTTCCTACTCAAAGCAATGGGGCTTTCAAATGACGTGTATGCCCAGGTAGGCTTAATCATGCTGGTTGGGTTGTTAGGAAAGAATGCCGTTCTGATTGTTGAGTTTGCCGTTCAGCGCCATAACCAGGGATTTAGTGTGAGGGATGCGGCCATTGCGGGTGCCCGCGAGCGTTTCCGTCCTATCCTGATGACTTCCTTTGCCTTTATTTTCGGGTTGATCCCGCTTATTCTGGCCACTGGCCCCGGTGCGGTTAGTAACCATACCATCGGCGCTTCTGCCCTTGGAGGCATGTTGTTTGGAACCATCTTTGGCGTATTGGTGGTGCCTGGTCTCTATTACATTTTCGGAAAACTTCAGGAAGGCAGGAAACTTATTCAGGGAGAGGATGAAAATCCGTTAACGGAAGAATATGTTGAAAGCCGCTCGGATGCGACATTGTTTAAAAGGTTCAAATCATTTGTAAATCGATTCAATAGTAAAAATGAAAAATAGAAACTTATTTGCCTTGGTGGGTCTTGCTTCCCTTGTCACCATTACGGCTTGCCGGGTGCCTGCCCTTACAACCCGTGAGACGTCCTTTGCTGCCCCAGGATCCTATAATAATTCAACCGATACGGTTAATGATGCCACCCTCAGGTGGAAGGAGTATTTTAAAGATCCCTTCCTGATATCACTGATCGATAGCGCTGTGGCCAATAACCAGGAATTGAATATTGTGGAACAGGAAATACAGATGAGGAAAAATGAGATACAGGCCCGGAAAGGGGAATACCTTCCATTTGTAACCCTGGGTGGGGCTGGGGGGATTGATAAAATGGGACGGTACACCTGGGATGGGCTTTCTGAGGAAGACCTGAAAGCCAATCCGGATAAGGCGCCAAAACATATTGGCGATTTTATGGTGGGGGCCTATGCATCCTGGGAATTGGACGTGTGGCGGAAACTGCGCACCGGTAAACAATCGGCCACACTCCGGTATTTGTCAGGTATAGAGGGAAAGAATTTCCTGACTACTTCTCTGGTGGCAGAAATATCCAGTTCTTATTATGAGTTATTGGCTCTTGATAACCTGCAAAAGATTATCCAGCAGAGTATAACCATACAACAAAGCGCACTGGAAGTGGTAAAACTGCAAAAGGAAGCAGCCAAGGAAACGCAACTGGCGGTCAACCGATTTGAGGCCCAGTTGCTTCACACACAGAATGTGGGGTATGAAATCAAACAGCGCATTATTGAAGCGGAAAACCGGATCAATTTCCTGGTAGGGCGGTTTCCTCAACCCGTACTGCGTGATTCATCCCGGTTTGAGGACCTGGCCATCGACCTTGTTCACCCAGGCATTCCCTCGCAGTTATTGGTCCATCGGCCAGATATCCGCCAGGCAGAATATGAATTATCGGCTTCCAAATTGGACATAAAAGCAGCCAGAGCCAATTTCTTCCCTTCTGTCCGGTTAACCGCAGGGCTTGGGTTCAATTCATTTAATCCTGGTTATTTGATAAGTCCCAAGTCAATACTTTATAATTTAGCAGGCGATTTAACCGCGCCATTGGTAAACAAAAATGCCATCAAGGCAACCTATGCCAATGCGGGATTAAAGCAGGTAAGCGCGGCTTATACATACGAACGGACCATTTTGAATGCCTATACAGAAGTGGTCAATCTCTTAACGGCCCTGGATAATCTGGACAAAGGGTATTCAACCAAGAAAAAGGAGGTTGACATACTGACCCAATCCATTGATATATCCAATAGTCTGTTTCGTTCCGCTCATGCCGATTACCTGGAAGTGCTTTTAACCCAGCGGGAAGCCCTGGAGTCAAACCTGGAATTGATCGAAATAAAGCTAAAACAATTGCAGACAAAAGTAAACCTGTACCGGTCATTAGGAGGAGGCTGGAATTAGTAGGTAATTTATACGCACTTATAGCTGCAGGCAATCTGTAATGTGCATTGATCAAGCGGATAAAAAAACCTTCAGGAAACTGAAGGTTTTTTTGTGCCCGGGACTGGAATCGAACCAGCACATTCTTGCGAACGGCAGATTTTGAGTCTGCTGCGTCTACCAATTCCGCCACCCGGGCCTGTTTCAACTTTCCCAGCGCTTTTGCGGGGAGGGCGAAATTACAGCTTTCCCGCCAATTGCTCTTTCATGCGGTCGAGATATTTTTTACGGTAATAGTATTCCTTTACGGCCAACAGCTCCTGCTCCGGGGTCTGGCCTTCCTGATACCCCTCGATGATGGGTTTTACCGGGGCATAAATCTCTTCTTCCAGTCCGGCGATCTGTTTTTCCAGGGCCTGTCCCTCGCCTGGTCCGGCATCCATCAGCGCCTCGTTCAGGTCCATTACCTCCATCAAAAAATCCGGGGACAACTGGTATTTCTCTTCTTCCTCCATCAGGCCCTTATGCATAAGTACATACCGTATTGTGGCTTCCTGGTTTTGAAATATCTTATAGGCCCTGTTTAACTGGGCAGAGCGCTCCAGTGCCTCAGCCTGTGCTTCTGGCGTCGCATTGGCATGATAATCAGGGTGATACAGCCGGCTTAGCTCAAAATACCGGCGGGTAAGAAGAACCGGGTCAGGACGGAGACTGACGGGTATATTAAAGAGTTCAAAATAATTCATCCGGGGAACTGGGTTTGTAAAATCTTAACAAATAACCATAGATTCGGTTACAAAAATAGGCCCTTCGTTTACAAATAATGGAATCATAGCATGGAATTAAGGCATTTGGTACCGGACCGCGAGATCCTGCTTAGCCTTCAAACAGGCAGCCGGATGAACGAGACCATACGTGGTCTGTACCGTGACCATTTTGAATCCCTCTCAAGGTATATTTTATCAAACGGGGGCAGCCAGCAAGATGCCGAAGATATTTTTCAGGAGGTAATTGTAGGTTTTATCGATTTGGTGCGCAAAGACAGGTTCAGGGGTGAATCCAGTATCAAAACCTTTCTTTTTTCCATGAACAGAAACCTCTGGCTAAATGAATGGAAACGCCGCGACCGGGCCATGAAAAGAGAAATAAAATATGAAGAAGGCAGCAGCCGGGAAGAATCGGATATCAGTCACCAGATAACGGCCAGGGAAGAACGCGACCGGCTTCATGAAATGGTTGACCAATTAGGCGATACCTGTAAAAAGATACTATTGCTCTTTTATTATGAGGGACGATCGATGAAAGAGATCTGGGAACAACTGGATTATGAAAGTGAACAGGCCGTCCGCAATAAGAAGCATAAGTGCATGAAAAAGCTGGAAGAACTGATCAACGCCAACCCATCCATAAAAAACACACTTAAATCCTTGCTGAATGGATAATTCTACACATAAAAACAGTGATGAACAACTCCTCCGCTACCTCGACGGGGAAATGGGGGAGGAGGAGAAAAGGGTCTTTGAGGAGGATCTAAAAAATGATTCAGCTTTATCAGAACAACTGATGAACCTGAAACTGGCCCGTGAAGCCATCATTCAGTATGGGCTTAAAAACCAGGTTGCCTCCCTGCACCGGGAAATCATGGATGAACAAAAGACTCCGGTCGTTCCTATAAAAACCAACCAAACCCGCCGCTGGCTTATTGGCGTGGCGGCAACCATACTCTTTGCCTGGGTTTCCTATCAGGCCTATGACTATTTTTCGCTAAACCCCGAACGCGTTTTCGCTTCCCAGTTTGTACACTATGAATTGCCTGTACTCCGAAGCGAAGAACAAAAAAATATCAGCGAACTGGAAACTGCCTACCGCGATAAAGATTATAACCGGGTGGTTCGTCTCTGTGTGGAAAATACCGGCTTCACCCCCCGTGAAAACTTCCTTTGCGCCATGGCCGAAATGGAACTGGGTAATTATTCCGACGCGATCCGCTCTTTTCACCAGATCATTCAATATAATAAAGCCAACGCCACCCGCGACTTTCAGGATGAAGCGGAGTTTAACCTCGCGCTGGCCTACCTGAAGAGTGGAGAATACCAACGGGCCGAAGATCTCCTGAAATCCATTCACCAGGACGATAAACACGTTTACCACCGCAAAGTAAGCAGCCGCCTGATTCGCCAGGTAGCGCGTCTTCAATAGCTTTCCTCTACAGTACCATAGCAGCTGGGCCGGGCATTTACATGCACCGGCCCATATTTTTTTGTTTTCAAGGTTACAACATTGATTTCTGTGGTTACTAATTAATGTACGCTGTTAATTCATCTCCAAAAATTATAACCATGAAAAAAAGAACCGGCTTACTGGGAACCTTGTCCCTTCTCTTTCTGTTGATCTCCTGTACTTCAGGCATCGACACCAGCAATACCTCGCAAATTGTTACCTCCGGTAGCTGGCGGGTAACTTTGTTTACCGATAGTGGCAATGACGAAACGGCTGACTTCAGTGGCTATTCCTTTAGCTTTAATGACAATGGGACCATTAGTGCGGTAAAGAATGGTATTACCCAGAACGGCACCTGGTCGGTAAACTCCAGTTCCAATAAATTCAATATTGATCTCGGTCCCAAGGCGGATACAAACAAGCCTTTGGGCGAATTGACTGATGACTGGAAGATACTCTCCAGCAGCAATACAGAGATCAGACTGGGAGATGACAACCCTGCCAGCAATGAATTTCTCACATTCACCAAAAATTAATAAAACCATGAAAAACACCCCCCTTTATTTTTTAGTCCTGGCCCTTGGCGTCATCGGATTTTATGCCTGCCAGAAAGAAAATTCCGGGACCGGAAATCCCGATGCCCCTGCCAAATTCACTGTTTATCTCACCGATCACCAGACTCCGGTATTTGACAGTGTGTTCATCGATCTGCAGCGTCTTGAGGTAAAGTTGGAGGATGATTCCCTTCCCAATGATGGCTGGGTTTCGCTTTCCATTGTTCCCGGAGTTTACAATATCCTTCGGTTCCGCAACGGACTTGATACTTTGTTTGCCACCGGTACCCTTCCCAATGGCCGGGTTAAGAAGATCAGGCTTACCCTTGGAACCCAGAACAGCGTGATGAAAGATGGCCAGCGTTTCCCGCTAAAGGTTAAAGACAATAACCGCCAGGTGACCATAAATATCAGCAGCGAAAACTTTGATGTCCCGGCTCCGGGTGAAGTCAGGTTCTGGATTGATTTTGATGCTGCCCGTTCCATCCGTGTGGACAATAGCGGTTCTGGTAACAACAATGGCTATGAATTAAAAGCCCAGATTAAAGCGTTTACCAAATCAAAATCGGGTCGTATTGAAGGCCGTGTATTGCCCGATGCCGCCGATCCGGTTGTACTTGCTATCAATGGCACCGATACCGCCACTGCCATTCCGGAAAGGGAAGGGGAATTTAAGATCATGGGATTGAATGCCGGAACTTATACCGTTATCATTGATGGTAATAATGGCTACCGCGATACCACGATCTCCAATGTAGTGGTTCGCCGGGGTGAAGACACCCACCTCCCTACAATTACGCTTAGACAATAAGATATCAGATCTCCTATGTAACCCGGCCCGGGCCTTTAAACAGGCCCGGGTTTTTCCTTTCTGATCAGGGAGAGCAGCAGCAGGATGCCTGTGATTAAAACAGCAGGCCAGGCTAATACCCATAAACTGGTGTGACCGGCGGTTTCATATTCGCCAAGATAAATAAGGTGGCCCCAATACTCCGGGGTTTTCATGGCCGGGTCAACCGTATCGTCATTCAGCAGGTCCAACTTGGCCTGTCTAAGGGCCGCATCCTTGGAATATCCTTTTTGGAGGTATTGATGCAGCCCGCTGACAATTATAGAAGTGGTTCGGTCTTCCGCTTTCCAAAGCGATGCAATGATATTCGGACAACCGGCATAGGAGAATGCGCGGGTAAGACTCATCATTCCTTCTCCATGGACCAATTGACCGGTGCCTGTCTCGCAGGCGCTTAGGATTACAAGGTTCGTTGAGTCGAGTCGAAGATCATATATTTCCCGGGCATAGAGACGGTATTGGCTGTCTGCCGGGTAAAAGGAGATATAAGATTGCAAAGGCTCGTCATCATTGGCTCGGGCATGAGTGGCGAAATGGATCACCGGGTATTTGTTGGCATAAAAAAGCAAACTGTCTTTGGTCGCCCGGTTATTAAAAAGGATATTTCCACTTAATCCTTTTAATTCATTTTCCGAGAATGGAAGGGGATCAAAACCCGGAGGCCCGTTTTGCCGGGCAAAGGGGGCCATCCCCAGGGTCTCCTTTAATTCGTTATTCAGTGAAACACGGTTGTCGAGCAGGGCTGTTGTGTATTGGTACTGGATGCTAAAATCTTCTAACAGGTACCGGTCCTTTTCATCCTGCAGGGTTTCAAAGGGAACATAATTGAGTTCGTCATCAGGAATGATGATCAACCGGCTCATCCCAACCAGACCGGCGCGTAAGGGTTGAATCAATTGTTGGTACAATTCACCGGACAGGTTCATGAGATCACGGTGTGAACCCTGACCGGTTTGTCTTAACCGGATCAAAAAGGAATCGACCCGGGCATAAAAAGCCGGGCCCGTAGGCATCACCTTATAGCTTATTCCTTTTCGGGAAATAACATAGGCCAACATCTCTTCCTCTGAGAGGTGGTAAGAAAGAAGGGCGGTGTGGTTGTCGAGTATTTTCTCCCTTAATTTTTCCAGGGAGGGGATACGCTCCACAATGGTTAATTCCCTGGGTTTGCCTGAAACCCTCATTTTGTCCTGTATTCTTCCCAATTCTATTTCCTGGTCGCGGATCTGGCTGTTGATATTGGCCAGTTGGACCGAGTCGATGAGGTTTCCTGCTTTAATGGATAAACGGGTTAGTTCCCGGCGAATCTTACTTTCCTTTTGAACCAAATCAATCGGAATGTCGCCCCGGTTTTTGAGTTCCGCTTCCTGTAAGTTGAGACTGAGAATGGAGGCCTTGTTTCGCTGATCAAAAAGATAGGCTTCTTCCAGGTAGGCTTGTTGGCCGGTAAGCTGGTGAAGGGTTAGACAGGTTTCAATAGGTTGGTGGTGAATATTGTATTTGATCCGGTTCAGAAAGAGACGGGCTTCATCGGAGTCATAGTTCCTTTCTACATATTCCGCAAGCCGAAAGGCCGAACGATAGGCATCCAGGGCGGACTCTATATGCTTGATGTTCTTACTTTTCAGATACCATTTTTGAAAGGCGGCCGCCTTGGCAGACAGGGTATTGAATAAATGGATATAGGAGAATATTCCGGAGTACCCACCGGGGTTTACGAATACATCAGGGTTGTTGAAATCATTGTCAAACTGAATAATCGCCCGGTGGTAATACCCAACAGCGGAGGCAGGATCTCCTTCCTCGGTCAGGATATCTCCCATGTATTTCAGGGTTAGCCCGTAGGTTGAGTTCTTCCTGGCGCCATTTCTCTTTTTATAAAGATCTTCCGCCAGCTTAAGATAGTACCGGCTGGAATCAAATTTTTTGAGATTGAAATATGCCAGTCCATAGTTATTCGCCAGTCGGGCGGCTACCGGTCCTTCCATTGGTACCTGACGAAAGTATTGGAGTGATTTCGCCACCGACCCCAGGTTCAGGTTAATGATCCCGATATTATGCAGGATATCATTCCGGCTGATATTATAGGGAAGAATTTGTTCATACAACCGGATCGCTTCATCATATTCTTCCAGTTTGGTGAGTGTGGCCGCCAGGTTATTGTTGTAACTAACCAGGAATTCTTTATAATTAATATCCGTTTTTGGCAAGGTGGCTACGGCTTTGGCAAAATAATTCCGGGCCTGTCTGTAATTACCAGTTTCATAGAACAGGGCACCCAGTGAATTGAAGAGTCGGCCGGTTTCATTAAGGTCATGGGGGTGGAGGTCGGCAATCTTTTCAGCTTCTTTAAACTGGAACAGGGCGGAATCCATATTTCCGAGGCTATAGTAGATATTGCCGCTATACAGCAAGGGTTTGAAGAGCGTGGAATCATTTAGCTGCCGCAATTGCTTCTTAACCTCTATGGCAGCACGGTAATGTTGCTGCGCTTCAGTAAGTCGGCCAAAATAATGATCGATCTCCCCGCTTTTAAAATGGCAGTAAAACCGGATGGTGTCATTGCGGAGTCCGGGTCGGTTTAGTTCCGCCAGCAGGGCCACAAAACCTTTTCTGACCTCCTCATTCAGCCTTTCTTCTTCCTCCAGAGATAGGCCATGTCTTTCAGATGCATTATCAGCGTATTCATAGAGTTTGTTTATCCGGTTGTATTCCTGCACCACTGTTGAAGAGGTTGTTACTCCGGTTTGCCCATTGAGCAAGGGAATGGTCAGGGCAACCATAATAATCAGGAATGGGATAAAGTGAAAACGCTTCAAGAATGTCCGTTTGATTTATCAAATGTAATCAAATACGGACAGGGATTATTGCCCCACAATAATGATGCAGGGGGGACGTGGCCGAGCCAGGCGATTGGGAGAACCGGTACGTAATATGGTGCCTGCATGATCTACCAATAGGATGTCCCAGAGGTATTGTGGAATATCGGCCTGGGTATCGTAATAATAAAGTTTAACCCTGAGTTTGTTTAGTTCCTTGTTGCTCGGGTCGTCCATCCGGTAGTAATAGGTAAATTCTTTTTGAGAATCATTGGTGGTGGGAATGGCGCCACTACGCATGCTTTGCAACAGGTTGATGGAGCCATCGGCGAGGGATACATTACACCCCTGGCTGTTGCAACCATTTCCATCATCAAAGGTGTTATTGGTGCCGGTTCCAAACTGACCAGGTTGATAGGGCTGGCCATTGGCATTATACACCGGCCTGGCCACGGTATCATTTGTACTCAGGTGATAGATCTTGTCATAGAAATTCAATCCCGAAACCACGATCATGGTATGGGTTGAATCCCCTTGTGGGGAGATATGGGAGATTTTATACCTTAACCCGCTTTCGCAATTATTGATTTTGATGGTGCCGTCATCGTCGTCGATCTCCACCCCTTCAGGAAAACCCACGTACTCACCAGGCCTTACCTCGGTGGGGTGGATCTCATATTCTCCCAGGGCCGGGTTAACATAGAAAATGGAATCCCCATAACTCAGCACATAGGTGTTTTGTTTGTCATCGCCCTTTTTGCAAGACGAGACAAACAAGACCATCCCAAGACTGAATATGGATAATATGACCCGGAGACGCATGCTTTTAGTATTAGTAATTCCTGAACGGCTAAATGTAACCGGTGGTGTGTGCTATCCTGCAAATTTTATGCTAAATTAAGCAAACCCCGGTTTATCCGGTTGAAAACCATCGGTTTGTTCATTTGGATAATAACCAGCAATTTTGCGCCAGATTAATGCTGTATGATAAAGATTGGCTTGATACGGGAGGGTAAGCGGCCGGCTGATAACCGGGTAGCCCTTACACCCGCCCAATGCAAATGGATTCAAAAGGTTAGCGAGGAAGTGAAGATCATCGTTCAACATTCGCCGGACCGGTGCTTCCCCGACAGGGACTATATTCATGCCGGGGTAGAGGTGAGGGAAGACATAAGCGACTGCGACATCCTTTTTGGGATTAAGGAAGTCCCGGTTGACCAACTGATCCCCGGTAAAACCTATCTGTTTTTCTCCCATACCAAAAAGAAACAACCCCATAACCGGGTACTCCTTCAAGCCATCCTGGAAAAAAACATCACCCTGATTGATTATGAGTGCCTGGAACATGAGGATGGGCAACGAATCATAGGGTTTGGTTTTTTCGCCGGGGTAGTGGGGGCCCATAATGGCATGATGGCCTACGGTCAGCGTAAAGGGTTGTATCAACTCGACCGGGTGTATAAGCAACGGAGTTTTCGTGAACTCATCCACACCTATTTTGGCCTTCGATTACCCAATGTCAAGATCGTAGTGACCGGCTCGGGTCGCGTGGCCCATGGTCTGTTGGAAGTGATGAACCTAATGGGTATTCACGAAGTAGAACCTGATGATTACCTGGCCCGCCGGTTTTCCTATCCCGTCTATACCCAGTTGAAGGGAGCCGATCTGTACGCGCACAAAACAACCGGGAAATATAACCGCGAGGATTTTCATAAACATCCGGAGAATTATTCCTGCAGGTTCCTGCCCTATTCCGAGCAAACAGATATCCTGCTCAATGGGGTTTATTGGGAAAAAGGGTTGCCAAGATTATTTGAAAAGGACGATATCCAATCTGAAAGGTTTATCATTCAAACTATCTCCGATGTTACGGATGATGAGGATGGATCAGTTCCGATCAACCTGGGTGACCAAACGATACAGGATCCGGTTTATGGGGTGGATAGGATGACATTGGCAAAAACAGCACCTTATCTGGCAAACTCAATTGATGTATTGGCCGTGGGTAATTTACCCAATGAACTGCCCCGGGATGCCAGTCGGTATTTTGGGGAACAACTCATCAAGTTTGTTTTGGAAGACCTTGTAAAAGGCGGTTCCCCCATCATAACCAGGGCAACCATGGCAAAGGGCGGTTCACTCACCGAAGGGTACAGGTATTTGGAGGATTATGTGAGTGGAAAATAACACCAGGATCGGAGTATATTACTTAAGTTATAGATAGTAATCGCTTAACAGGTCACGAAAGAAATTGCTGTACTGGTTTGCCTCTGTAGTAATAACCTGCTCCGACTCCAGTATAGCTACAGGCTTACCAAATTTTGCTCTTAATAATATCCGCGAGGGTAGTGCCTGGCTGGTTGGTTTTATCACCACCCACTCCTCTGCAAATAGCCCCGTTTTATTTAGTAATGTATTAATCTCCTGTTTACGTTTATAGGGGAGCAGGGCATGAAAACTTCCCTCCATTTTCAAATTCATTTTTACCCAGTCAAATAGTTCACCAAGCAATAAGCCTTCTCCATGGTGTGCGGCATTTTTACCCGGATGGTTGGAAGGAATTTCCTTTTCATAAAAGGGCGGGTTGACAACAATCTGGTCATATTTTTTCACAGGGGAAAAAAGACGCAGGTCTTTTGCCAGGACCTCGATCCGGTTTCCCCAGGGAGAGGCTTCCACATTTTCCCTGGCCTGGGTCGCGGCCTGTTCATCTATCTCTATGGCTTCTATGCTGGCATTTGTTTTTTGGGCGATCATCAGGCTGAGTAAGCCTGTACCGCAGCCTATATCCAGGATACTGGTTTCGTGGGTGGGCTGTGTGGAAAGAAAAGCAGCCACCCAGGCGCCAAATAAGCAGGCGTCGGTGGTCACTTTCATGGCGCAGCGATCATGATAAATGGTAAACTGCCTGAATTGAAAATAAGGATTGGGCATTGGGATCAGGATTCAAATTCCGAGCGGGCGGAAACGGGGGTTTCCAAGGGAGAACTTTCTCCGGCAAGAAACTTATAATAGGCCGTGATCGCGATCATTCCCGCATTATCGGTGCAATATTGAAAGGCGGGGATATAAGTTTTCCACTGCTGTTTTTTACCCAACTCTTCAAAGGCTTTTCGCAATCCGCTATTGGCTGAAACACCTCCGGCTATGCAGAGCTCATGGATACCGGTGGTAATTGCCGCTTTTTTCAGTTTGTTGAGCAGGATGCTGATGATCCTTGCCTGGATCGAAGCACAGATATCCGGCAGATTTGACTCAATAAAGGATTTCCGTTCCTCTTCTGTCGCCATGAATTGTTCTTTGTAAACCTGGCTCTTTCCGGCATTTTGAATAAAATACAGGATGGCCGTTTTCAAGCCACTAAAACTAAAATCAAGTCCCGGTATCTGTGGCTCCGGGAAATGAAAACGCTCCGGGTTACCCGTCGCAGCATATTTGTCAATTAAAGGCCCTCCAGGATAGGGGAGACCAAGCAGTTTTGCCGATTTATCAAAAGCTTCACCGGCGGCATCATCAATGGTTTCACCGATAACAGTCATTTGGGTGGGGGAGTCACACCGGACGATCTGGGTATGGCCACCACTAACCGTTAAGCAAAGAAAAGGAAATGAGGGTCTTGGTTCATCAATCAGATTGGCCAGTACATGTGCCTGCATGTGATGGACCGCGATCAGGGGTTTTTGCAGGCTAAGGGCAAGGGATTTGGCAAACTGACCACCCACCAGTAAAGAACCGATCAAACCCGGGGAACGGGTAAAACCAATAGCGTCAATTTCTTCCAGGGAAACGCCGGCATTTTTCAAAGCTTCATGCACCACGGGCACGATCTTTTGCATGTGGGCACGGGAGGCCAGCTCGGGTACCACCCCGCCATAGGCTTCATGAACCTTCTGTGTGGCGATCAGATTGGAAAGTACTTTTCCATCCCGGCAAACCGCGGCCGATGTCTCATCACAGCTGGATTCTATGGCGAGGATGGTGATCATAATCAAGGGGTTTTCTTCTTCTTTTTCCTTGGCAAGATATAATCAAATTCTTTTCTAAAAGCCAAACTGGTTCCATATTTCCGGGCCTTGTTGTTGGAGGAAACCGCGGCGCCGGTCAGGAAGTCGATATTTTCTTTGTAGAAGAAAGTAGCCCGGATGGTACCGCTTTTGTTGATCAGGATTTCCGTGGTGATATTGGGGAGCAATTGGGTGGAATAATTAGCATCGGCCCTGATGGGTACATCAAAAGCGCCTTCCACCGTGAGGATAATCCGGTTGTCAAGGAAAGAACGGCCAATGGTCAGGTTGGAACTGGCGCGGTCAAATCCGATTGTACTCGTACTCTGGTTGAAGAAATCGCGTTGGAAGGAACTGCTGAAATTGATGCGCAGGTTGGGGTCGATCTTGGTCAGAAAGTTGTTCAATAATTTGTTTACCTCATTGGCGATCTTTCCGGTAATGGTGTTGACCACCGCATCTCCAAAGGAAGTGATATCAGCCGTTGAATTTCCCAGCGGGGCAAAATTATCCGACAGGATGAGGTAGGCTACCTGTTTATTCAATTCATCCTCGTTGTTCTGGAGTTGTTTAAAGGTAAAGGATAACTCAGGGTCGGTCTTGGCCGGGCTGCCTTCGGGGAAATCAAGGGCAAAACTAATGTCGGGTCGGAAAAGGTCGCCTCTCAGTTTGGCGATCACATATACATAATCCCGGATATTGGCGGTATTGCTATTGATGTTCACCCCGGAGTTGACAATTGGGGCAAAGCTTACTTTTTTATCATTCTTGTACATGGCATCGATACGGATGGTGGCATTGTAAGGGTCACCGGTCCATTCGATATAGTTACCTGCGTTTTTAAGAAGTTCAAAGGGTTTACGGATAAACGACTGGAATGTGAACATGTAATCCCCTTCAGAGATATCATAACGTCCGCGAATGGTGAGGTCTTCCCTTGTACCGGACCGGATATTGAGGTCGCCGGTTCCTCTTCCCTGGATCTGGTCACCCGTCAGCGGGTCCAATACAACGTTTACGGTAACCAGGTTGTTGGCGTGAAGGTCCACATCATAGGTTATATTGGTTTGTCCGCCTGATGATCCCGCCGCCACCTGTTCCTGTCCATATTGTTTTTCCACCATGAAATCAGCGATGCCCGACTCGCGGCTGTCGGAGGAAAGAATCGTGATAAAGGAACTGTCGGCATTGGAAGCCGAAGCATTGATCTTGAGTTGCATATCAGATTGGGGCCCGGTCAATACTAGGGAACCCGTACCCCGCACTTTCCCAAAGAATGTTTGGTTATCAATGGCGGTGGTATTGAGCAATTCAAGTGGCAGTACACCGGTGCGAGCGGTGATGTTGTAATTCATCTCGTTAAACGACTTGTGCCGTATCCATCCCTGAACCGTGGCCTGTCTTTCAAAACGGTCAGTCAGTTTTAGCGTACCCAGGTTGATCTCGTTTTCCGTGAATTCAATTTCTGTATCCTGTACCTGGTAACGGCATTGGGTAAAATCAACCGTTACGGCGGCATTTCTAAGTTTGGGTTTTCCAATGATCTTGATCTTTCCACCTGGGTTGATCAGTTTAACTTTACCGGTTGCATACCCTTCCAGATCGGAAAATAGGGCGCCGGTAAAACGTTCAATGATATTGATCGGATAGTTTTCGGCATTCACTTCCAGGACATCATCAATAGTTCCAGTGGAATCCTTTAAGTTGAAGTTCAGGTCAAGGGCCACTTTTTCATCCGGATTTGTATTGGTGGCCTGGCCCTTTAGTTCACCGGTTTTATTGATATAGGTAAGCTTGGCATTCATTTGCCCGATGGAATCATCATCCCAGCGAAGCTCATTGGTGCGGATATCAGACAGGATATTGAGTTTGTTTTGGGGGTCTTCGATCATAACGGTACCCGAGGCAGAACCTTCCACCCGGCCATTCTTCATGACATAGGGGGAAATATCACCCAGGTTGATGTTTTGCAGATCGATACGGACATCATTCCAGTCGCCAATATCAGAAGGAATGGTTGAGAGTTTGATCTCCTGGTTGCTTTCCCGCAAAACCAATTGACCATAGGATACGGTATTTTTTCGTAGGCTGAGTTCCCCGTTACGGTCTATGCTCCACCTTTTACCATTTAAAACAAAGGAGGAGGAGTCAAATTGAACAGCCACTCCGTCGTCAAATGTTTGTACCCTCGCCCCAATCTCTGTTTTTCCTACTGTCCCGGTATTCTGATCGGTGACGATCCGCAAATCGGAAATATCATTTTGTGATACAAAGGTCAGGCGTGTATTGGGTAAATAGGTACTGTCAGAGAAATTAACTTGGTCCACCGCCCCGGAGAAACTCAATTTTTCCAGGTCACCACGGGCTTGAACCTGGGTATTGTTGAACTGGATATTCTTATAGGCAAAATAGGGAATATCGGCATCCAGTTCCAACTCATTATTCGAAAGGTTGATCCGGCCTGTGATGGTGCTGTTGCTAAAACCGGTGATACGCGGGTCAATGATCTTTGTAAGGTCATCCACATATCGGGTGCGGAGTGAAAACGAAAATGCTTCCTTGCCAGGATCTTGTTTTGGCGGGGCGATATAGGAAGGGTAGTATTTGTTCAGGAACAAACTAAAGGCCCCTGGAAGGTCGCGAAGAGAAAAATCGCCTTCTATCTCGCCAGAAAATTCATCCGATTCCAGGTTTAATAATTTCTTCCCGTTTTCAATATCCGAAATGACGGAGAGGCCCTTCAGGTTTAAACTGGTGGTATCCCTGACAAATTCAATATTGGTACCACTGATGGTGCCCAGAAAGTTATCGATATTATCACCGGTGAAATTGAGATTGAATTTTCCTGTAACCCCCAGGTTTTCCTTGGTGAGATTAAGGGCTTTTAGGGAGGCACGATCAATTTCCGCCACGAGATCAAAGGTGGGGGTTTCACCATTAAAATCGATCACCCCGTTCATTTGCATGTTGAGGTTTTCATCATTGGCTGAGGCCAGACCTGTAAACCGCCGTTTATCCATTTGGCCGTTTAAGGTAATATTCTTGTACTCGTAATTTTTTACAATGACTGACTTGATTTGCCCATCAATACTGGCTACCAGGCTCTGCCATTCAAGGCCACGTCCCAGTACTTTGCCTTCAAAACTGATGGAACCGAGTTCGGGGTTTTCAAGGAAACGACCCAGTTGAAACTGGCTGGCAGAAATACTACCTGAGTAAATAGGGGCCTTCCCTTCAGGTAATTTCATATTCAGGTCGGTGGTGATCCGGCCCAGATTGGTCTGGATATTTCCATAGGTCACAAAGTCACGGATAAAACCGGTAAAACTTCCGGTAAAGTCAAGGTATTGAATCGTGCTAAGCTTGGGGTTCCTGATTTTACGCAATTGCGGGAACAACCCGGTGGCATCGGCATAGTTGGTTCGAAAACGATTCGCCTTAAAATCAATAAAGGTTTGATCGATATCGGGTAAACCCACCAAACTGATATCTCCGTTCAGGTAGGTATTTTCGCCGGCTTTTATTTCAAGGTTATCGGCAAAAAGGTCGCTAACGGTACCACGGGCACGGCCATTTACCTTGATCTTTTTTTTCCATTCTGCCAGGGCTGGGGCGAAGAAAGCGATATCATCGCTGTCGATTTCCGCATCGGCAAAATCGGCTTCCATACGGACCTTGTTGATATAATCCGACATGTCGTTATTGAAATCACGGAAGCGCATGGTGTACCCCTTTCGGATGATACTATTGTTGGTACGGATCTCCATTTCCGAAAACGCCATCGCCTCAGGGGTGAATTTGGTATTTGCGACCATCGACTTTACCTCAAAACCACTACGCTCCTTTGTGCTGAGAGATAGATGTGTTTGAATAGTATCCTTTTCCCATTTCAGGTTGTCAAACCGGGCTTTGATCGCAGTAAAGGCGATATGCTTACCATCAAAATAAGCCAGTGGCTCCGAATCGGGCCGGTCAGTCCGAAAAGCTCCATTTCGTATCTCTACAAAACCGGCCTTTACAACCCATCCTGCCTGGTTCCATTTAAGCAGGGAATCGATTACCTGGGCTTCATTCTGCTCCTCTGGTTTGATTTTCTTCTCTGACTTTGGTCGGTTGCCCGGATATTGCCTGATCAACACTTCGGGGCGAGTCAATATCAGGCTATTGATAATGGCCTGTTTCTGACCAAAATTGATCATCTCCGCATCCAGCGCCAAATTGCCAACA
The DNA here is from genome assembly GCA_041916555.1 of Chitinophagaceae bacterium. Lineage (GTDB taxonomy): Bacteria > Bacteroidota > Bacteroidia > Chitinophagales > Chitinophagaceae > SpSt-398. The sequence continues at coordinate 44,171 of JAYRZH010000008.1, forward strand.
TAACATTCAAAGTCCTCACCCCTCCATTTATCAATTTGGTGAAAACGGATATTCTTAAGGTCCACCTTTTTCAGGTCTAATTCAACTCCGCCACCACCACCGCCTGACTTGTTCCCGGAAAAATGATCGATCAGAAACTGGTAATTCCAAACCGAATCGGTGCGGTTGAGGTTCACCGTGGCATCTTCCAGGCCAATGTATTTTAATTCCACCTTATCTTTCACAAAGAACCAATCTGTAATCCTGACCCGGATACGACCGGCGGTTAACAAAGTATCCTTACCCTGGTCCTCAACAAGTACATCGTCGATATTTATCTTGTTAAAAAGGGAAAGGCTAACATGGCCGATGGACACCTTTGCGTTCAGGTCTTTGGAAAGCCGTTTGGTGATCTGATGGGTAATATAATTCTGGCCCCATTCTGACCGTATCAGGAGGTAGCTGACGGTCAGCAGAAAGAGGAGGATACCCAGGACCCAGAGGCTTATTTTTTTGAAACGCTTCAGGAAGCGGAATTTGACTGCTAAATTACTGTTTAAACCTTGTTCAACAAATTCAGTACCAATCCCTTATTTGCTAAAAAGCCTTAACATGGCTTTTTGAGGTTAAATTGGCGGTTTGTCGGGGGAATACTACATAAGAATTTCAGGATCAGCGACTAAGGAAGATACAATTTTGACCCGGGTTTATCGTTTTAGGAGAAATCCTTTATCTGTAAAACCAAATCCACCCGGTATGAGAGTGCCGTACCACAATGACTCCGCCTATATCGCCGAGCAATTTCAGTTCATCGACGACAACACCATGGATGTATCCCGTTTGGCTTTGTACAAGATAAGTTCCTACAAATTATCTATGACCAACGCCGCTTATTGCATCAGCCAGACTGAGATCAAAGAGATCATCCGGAATACCTTGCTGAATTACATTGAGCCAATCACACTCCTGGCCAATGCCGGTTTTTACGAAACAGAAGTAGATAATTGATCAAAGATTTTTTTCCATGAGGTGGTGTGGGATTCCCACTTCCGTAAAACCTTCCCCTACGAGGGTATAACCGCATTTTTCATAAAACCCTATTGCTATATCCCGGGCATGAAGCATCATGGATTGATAACCATTGTTCCTGGCCCAGTTCTCCGCAAAGTGGACGATTTCCCTTCCCATTCCTTTTGATTGCAAGGAGCTGTCAACCGCCATCTGGCGAAGTTGAAGGGTCTTATCTTCCTGGGGGGTAAGCAGGCAGCAGGCAATAACCTTATCGTTTTCCAATCCCGCTACAATGGTATCCGCTGCTTCAGCCTCCAGTTGTTCGGGGGTAAAATCCAATCCAAGCGGGCGACGGAGGACTTCACGCCTTAACTCAACCATTTGTTGGTAGGCCTCAGTACCGTGCTTAATGAGTTGGATTTCCATAAAAGGTTTTATGCAGTTACAGCCCCATACATTTCTTCCCGCAATTGATGTACGCGTTCATCTTCCAGGTATTCATCAAAGGTCATCAGGCGATCGATGATACCGGAAGGGGTCAGTTCGATCACGCGGTTGGCAACTGTTTCCATGAACGTATGGTCATGGGAGGAGAGGAGCACAATCCCTTTATAGGCCACACATTGTTCGTTGAAACTCTGGATGCTTTCCAGGTCAAGGTGGTTGGTGGGCTGGTCGAGAATGATCACGTTGGGGTTTTGCAACATCATCCGGCTGATCATGCAACGCACTTTTTCACCCCCGCTCAGCACTTTTGTTTTCTTCATGATATCGTCCCCGCTAAACAGCATTTTACCTAAGAACCCACGGATAAAGGGTTCGTCTGCATCGGTAACCCAATCTGGCACATATTGGCGAAGCCAGTCCATCAGGTTAAAATCACCCGTGAAAAATTTGCTGTTCTCGAGGGGGAGATAGGCGGTTGTAACGGTGGTGCCCCACTCAAATTTTCCGCCATCGGGTTTGATCTCATTGTTGATGATCTCAAAAAAGCTGGTAATGGCCAGCGGGTCGCGACTGTAAAATGCGATCTTATCTCCTTTGTTGACGGTAAAGCTGACGTCCTGGAACAGGACACGACCATCCACGGTTTTTGCCAGCTTCTCCACATTGAGGATCTGGTTGCCAACTTCCCGTTGGGGTTGAAAGATGATACCCGGGTACTTTCTGTTACTGGGTTCAATTTCTTCGATGGTGAGTTTCTCCAGGGCCTTTTTTCTGGCTGTGGCCTGTCTGGATTTGGAGGCGTTGGCAGAGAATCGGGCGATAAAGTCGATCAGGGCCTGGCGCTTATCTTCTACTTTTTTATTCTTATCACTCAATTGCCGGGCCATTAACTGAGAGGATTCATACCAGAAGGTATAGTTTCCGGTGAATATCTTGATCTTTTGACGGTCCACATCGGCTACATGGGTACAGACCCCATCCAGGAAGTGACGGTCGTGGCTCACCACCAATACGATGTTCTCATAATCGGCCAGGAAATTCTCTAACCAGCCAATGGTTTCAATATCCAATCCGTTGGTCGGTTCATCCAGCAGCAATATATCGGGGTTGCCAAACAGGGCCTGGGCCAGCAATACCCTTACCTTGAGGTTTCCGGGTATATCCTTCATCAGGCTATTGTGAAATTGTTCTTTAACGCCAAGATCGCTAAGTAATGCACCGGCATTGCTTTCCGATTCATATCCTCCCATTTCCCCAAACTCATGTTCCAATTCACCGGCGCGCATTCCGTCCTCCTCGGTAAAGTCTTCTTTGGCATAGATCGCTTCCCGTTCTTTGCTAACGGCCCATAACTTGCTATGACCCATGAGTACGGTATTCAAAACAGTAACCTCATCAAACTCAAAGTGGTTCTGTTTCAGTACAGCCATCCGCTCACCGGGTGAGATGCTGATAGTACCCTTATTGGGTTCGATTTCCCCGCTGAGGATCTTTAAAAAAGTGGATTTCCCGGCACCATTTGCGCCAATCACGCCATAGCAATTGCCTTTTGTAAAATTCAGGGAAACCTCATCGAAAAGCACCCTTTTTCCATAGGAGAGGGTAACGTTGTTGACACTGATCATTTTCGCTTCGTTTAGGAAGCCGCAAAGGTACAAAAAATAGGCGAAAGGGGTTTAAGGAATTCAGGGTTTCACGGATGGTACAGATTACACGGATAACTTTCTATAGAATAGATTTTTTTATTCCATTGGAAAAGTAATCCGTGTAATCCGTGAAATCTTAGTATTTCTTCACATTGATCAGCGCCCTCCGGTTCATGCTTCTGCCATCCGGATTATCTCGGCCATTGATCAGCTCCATTTCAACGGGGCAGCAGGCTCCGAAAGAAACAAACCGGATCCGCGAGGGGTCAATTCCCTTCTTGATAAGGTAGTTGGCACAGGCACGCGCCCGCTTGTCAGAAAGGACCTTGTTATAGGCTTCGGTTCCCAATCCATCGGTATAGCCGGAGATCTGAATGGTCGCTCCCGGGTTTTCGATGAGGACGGTGTAGATGGAATCAAGTTTAGCAACGGCTGGTGATTTGAGGTTATGCTTGTCAAAATCAAAATAAACGGTCACCACGTCTTCTACCCGAATGATAAGCTTCTCCACAGGGGGAGGTTCAACCGGCGCAATACAGGTGGCGCCAAATTCGGTGCGGTCAACGAGCATATCGGTTTCATTGAAATTGCTAAGCGTCAGGTTCTGGGTGGTATCGCGGTATTCATTCTTCTGCAGAAAGACAGAAAGCTCCCTGGCAGGTTGACCTTCATATTGGAAACGGTATTGTCCATTGGCATCGGTGGTGCTTGTTCCCACAGCCTGGCCATTTCTTTTAAATACCACTTTTACATCCGCCAGCGGGTTGTTTGTTTTGCAATCAAGGATGGTTCCGGCAATTTGCTGTGATTTAGGCGTTTTCGTTACCTGGTATGTTTCAAGGCAGCATCCGGTACCACGATCAGAACCAATCAATGCTTTTGCCAGTAAGGCCTGGTTCTCTCCGGCATAGAAATAAATATCGTCGCGGGATGAGTTTACCGGATGCCCAAGGTTTCCGGGGTTTCCCCATTCATTCCCTTTTCCTTCGGCGGCAAAAAGATCAAATCCACCCATTCCTGCGCGTCCATTGGAACTAAATACAAGCGTGCCGGAGCTGGTTTGGTAATAAGGCGCTACCTCATCTCCGGGTGTATTTACCATGGAACCCAGGTTTATGGCATTGCCTGCCTGGCCGTTTGCATCCAGTGTTGCAACCCATATATCATACCCGCCTTTTCCTCCCTTGCGGTCGGAGGAGAAAAAGAGCTGGCTGCCATCTGTGGTGATAAAAGGCTGTTTGCTGTTGGAGCCAGTACTATTTAAGCCAGGTGCCAGAACAGCGGCCCCCCAGCCATTTCCTTCTTTATGGGAAACCAATATCTGGGATACGGTAATTCCATTCTCTTTTTTCCATTGAGTAAAGTATAACCATTGTCCGTTGGGACTGATGGAAGCAGCTCCTGTATTCCAACCAGGGGTACCGGCAGGAAGGGAGAGGGGGGTGAGAACGCCAAGGCTGTTTCCTTGAAGGGAGGTGGTGAAAAGCGCGCTCTTGTTTGGGTTTTCTCCAGCCCCACCCGTTGAATCAGATATGGTGCTGCTCACCAGGAATTGACCACTGGCATAAGGGCTCATGGCAAACAAACCCTTTTCAAAACTACCCGTAGCTTCAACTTTTTTCAGGTTGAAAAGAACCGAATCCGGCCGGTTCAATTGCTGTTGGATGTATTGAAGGGTTTGTAATTCTTTTTTGGCCGCATCATCCCATTTTTTGGCGGATGAACGCGTGTCAATATATTGCTGCAAGGCCAAGCGGGCAGAATCGTAATGCCCCAGGCTGCGTTGACACACGGCATACCAATACCACCCATCGAGATAAGCATCAGGATCGGAGTTGGCGGCATTCTGATAAGCCATGGAAGCTTCTTTCCAATAATGGGCCAGGCGATAACTCTCGGCCATCTTATAGGTCACTTCCACTTTATTTCTTTCAACGGCAGTGGCACCACCCCGTCTTGCCTTGATGTTCAACGGGAAGTCAGCAACGGCCCTGGTCTTCACAATCGGGTTCAGGTATTGACCATACAAATGGGCGGCAGTGTAGTATTCCCCTGCGGCAAAATATTCGTCGGCCAGGGTTAAGGGGCTTTTTCCTTTCTGGGCTTGCGCCGGCATGAACAGGGCTGATCCCAACAGGGAGAGCGCTGTGGTTCTGATGGCGATATGGAGTAAATTCATCTTCATGTGGATCGGTTGGGGTTTACAATCTGGCACAACGGATAAAATCAACAATACTGCGTGAGGAGCTACGCTTTACGTAGGTAAGGCTCAACTCAAAACTGCTTACACTTCGGGCCATGGAACCAAGTTTGGAGGTATTGGCATCATAACTAAGTCCGATGATGAAATTTTTGTAGTCAACCCCAATAAAAGGGGCAACGGCATCCTTGTGACGGTAGTAGGCGCCAATCATGACATCCGTTTCGGCATTGACGTTAACCTGGCCATAAACACCCAGCATGGCTTCTGTGGCCGAGCCTTGCTTCATAAACAGGGCATGTGGTACAATACTGGTACGTTCACTCAGGTTAAAACTGATACCACCATGAAGGGTCATCCTCATCGGGATGATATTGCGTTCCGCGCTCTGACTGGCAATGATGGGGTCTTTGGGTTTGTTGATGTGATAAAAGGCAAGTCCCCCAAACCCGTTCCATTTTTTACCTGGTGTGGCATCGTAGTACAAGGCCCCCGCGCCGGCATCGAAAGTGGTGGAAGAGGTGGCGGCAAATGATTCGGTGGTCGGGTTGGAGGCATTGTACCCGGTGATGGGGTTCCATTGTTCACCCCATTTGAATTTGGACTCATCGACACGACGGTTGATCAGTCCGAGTTGAAGGGCTAGTACAACGCGGTGGTTGTTGTCTGGTCCGAGTTTAACACCGGTGTAAGCGATCGAGGCATTGGCATTCAGGTAACCAAATCCTCCGTCACCCGCTTTTTGGGAAAGCAAGTTGGCCCCCAGCGCGATGTTCTTATTGGTGCGGGTATCCACCGATACCCCCATGGTGCGATAGGGATTGGTGATGCTACCCCATTGGCTGCGGTAGATTGCAGACACCCGGTACTCCCCGTCGCTGCTACCTGCCAGCGCCGGGTTCAAATACATAGGATAGGTGTAATTCTGTGTGAAATGCGGATCCGTTTGCCCCCAGGCTTGTACGGAGGTCAGGAGCAGGGCCCACATCATTAATTTATGGAAGGATGGTTTCATATTTTCAGCTTTATACTAGTTATTTTGAATTGGCTGGAGGTAATTACTTTGAAGCCTTACCTCACCAGTGTAATAGACCCTTTTAGATTAACTTTTCTTCCATCAGCCAATTCGGCTTTCAACACATAAACATAAACGCCCACGGGTTGCGGAGTGCCTTTGTGTTTACCATCCCAACCCTGGGATTTATTGGTGATCTCAGCGATCTGTTGCCCCCATTGGTTAAAGATCCTCATCTCCAGTTTGGTGATGTAGTTGCCGTAAACGTACAGCACTTCATTCTTGCCATCTCCATTGGGCGAGAATACGTTGGGAACAAACACATCTTTGTTAAGCGGATTGACAGTGATTACAAATTGCCTGGCCTGACCAACACAACCATTAATGCGCGGGGTCACTGTTACGGTTCCACTGATGGGTGAGTTACCAAGGTTGGTGGCTGTAAAGGAAGGCATGCTTCCATTTCCAGACGCACCCAGTCCGATGGCTGTATTATTATTGGTCCAGGTTACAGTTCCGGCCGGGGTGGTCGTAAATGTAAATCCGGGTACCAGATCACCGTCATATACCAGTGTATCATTGCGAATCGATACTACAGGTATCGGGTTAACCTCCATAGAGAAGGTTGTGGGCACGGTACATTGACCTGCGGTTGGCGTGAACGTATAAGTGCCGGAAACAGTATTATCTACAATGGCGGGGCTCCAGGTTCCGGTTATGCCATTGGTGGATGTATTGGGCAATGTGGGCACAGTACCACCGATACAGATCGATTGAGAGGTTCCAAAGGCAAATACAGGAGTGATGATCGGGTTTACGGTAACGGTAAACACATGGCTTAGGGCACACTGTCCGGCCGAAGGCGTAAAGGTATAAGTACCTGTTGCGTTATTGTCAACGGTGGCCGGGCTCCAGGTTCCCAAAACTCCATTATCTGATATTGTGGGCAAAGTGGGTACGGTTCCGCCAGCGCAAATGGTCAGGCTATTGCCAAAGCTAAAGCTGGGGACCGTATTGGGGGTAATGGTCACCGTTACCGAGGCTCCGTTGGCGCATTGACCCGCACTGGGAGTAAATGTATAGGTGCCGTTATTTTGGTTGTCAATTACAGATGGGCTCCAGGTGCCGGTGATTCCTTCATTAGAAGTGGTGGCCAGCACAGGGGCAGTGGCTCCGGCACAGATGGTAATGCTGGCTCCAAAATTGAAACTGGGTGAAATGATCGGGTTGACGGTTACCGACAATGTGGTTGGTACCGCACAAAGACCGGCATCCGGGGTAAAGGTGTAAGTGCCAGATGTGGTATTGTCAATAGTTGCTGGACTCCAGGTACCGGTTATGCCTTCCGTTGAACTGCCAGGTAAGGCAGGTACCGTTCCACCATCGCAAACACTAAGGCTGGTGCCAAAGGAGAATGTAGGTGTGATATTTGGGTTGACTGTTACCGAATAAGTGAATGGTAACGCACACTGACCGGCACTGGGTGTAAAGGTATAAGTGCCTGAATTATTATTGTCAACCGTTGCAGGGCTCCAGGTACCAGTGATGCCATTGTCTGATGTGCCGGGTAATACTGGTACAGAGGCGCCGGCGCAAATAGTAAGACTGCTTCCAAAACTAAACACAGGAGCAATGTTCGGATCGATTGTGACAGAGAGTGTGGTTCCGGTGGCACATTGACCCGCCGTGGGTGTAAAGGTATAGGTGCCACTGGTTGTATTGTCAATAACAGCAGGGCTCCAGGTACCAGTAATGCCATTAGAGGATGTACCAGGTAATGAGGGAAGACTGCTTCCGGCACAAGCGGTCAAACTGGTTCCAAAGGCAAAACTGGGTGTGAGAATCGGATTAACCGTTACGGTAAAGGTAGTGGCGGTAGCACACTGACCTGCGGTAGGCGTAAAGGTATAGGTGCCACTGGTTGTATTATCTACAACGGCGGGGCTCCAGGTACCGGTGTATCCATTATCGGATGTGCCTGGCAGGGCAGGAACTGAACCACCGGCACAGATAGAAAGACTAGTTCCAAAACTAAATGTAGGCGTAATATTCGGGTTTATAGTTACACTCAGTGTAAATGGATCAGCGCACTGTCCGGCTGTGGGAGTGAAGGTATAAGTGCCGCTTGTGGTGTTATTAATTGCACCCGGGCTCCAGGTTCCGGCAATGCCGTTATCAGAAGTGCCAGGCAGGGCAGGAGCCGATGCGCCAGAACAAAGGTTCAGGCTGCTGCCAAAAGAGAAGGTGGGTGTAACAATGGGATTTACGGTCACACTAAAAGTGGCGTTGGTAGCACATTGGCCTGCGGTTGGAGTGAAGGTATAAGTACCGCTTGTGGTATTGTCCACAACCGCCGGGCTCCAGTTACCTGAAATACCATTGGTAGAGTTGGCAGGCAGGGAAGGCACGGATTCACCGGCGCAGATGGTCAGGGTAGTGCCAAACGCAAAAGCAGGAGTGATATTCGGGTTTACAGTTACGGTAAATGTGGTAGGTAAAGCACACTGGCCTGCATCCGGGGTAAAGGTGTAAGTGCCATTGGTTGTATTGTCCACGGTCGCAGGGCTCCAGGATCCGGTGATCCCGTTGTTGGAACTGCCAGGTAAGGCGGGCACGGTTCCGCCGGCACATATTGTAAGGGAAGTTCCAAAACTAAATGTGGGGGTTATGTTTGGATCAATGGTAACCGAGAAAACAAAAGGTGTGGTACACTGCCCGGCCGTTGGGGTAAAGGTATAGGAACCACTGGTGGTGTTGCTAACAGTGGCAGGACTCCAGGTGCCGGTAATGCCGTTATCAGATGTATTGGGTAAGGTAGGAACAGAACCCCCGGAACAGATATTCTGGCTGTTGCCAAATGAGAAAGTGGGGGGAACGATCGGATTAACTGTTACACTAAGACTGGTTGAAGTAGCGCACTGACCCGCGGTTGGGGTAAATGTGTATGTACCCGAGGTTGTATTATCAATAACTGCGGGACTCCAGGTACCGGTGATACCATTGGATGAACTGGCAGGCAGGGCAGGGGGTGTATCCCCGGCGCAAATGCTCAGGCTTGTGCCAAAGGCAAAACTGGGGGTGATGTTGGGATTAACAGTCAGGGTAAAGGTCGTTGCGGTAGCACATTGACCGGCATCCGGGGTAAAGGTATAGGTTCCGGAAGTGGTGTTGTCCACCACCGCCGGGCTCCAGCTACCAGTATATCCGTTGGTTGATATTCCTGGTAATACGGGAACAGAACCTCCGGCACAAATAGTTTGGCTGGTGCCAAAGGAAAAAGTAGGTGTTTCGTTGGGTATAACGGTAATGTTCACTGTAACCTGGATTCCACAGGTGCCGCTGGCAGGGGTGAAGGTATAGGAACCGCTGGCACTATTATTAACCGTAGCCGGGCTCCAGGTTCCGGCCAATCCGTTGTTTGAGGTGGTCGGAAGAACCGGTGGCGTGGACCCTTCGCAAAACGGAGCCACTGGCGAAAAGGTAGGGATGAAAATGGGATTGGAAAGTATCACCCCTGTATTCAGGTTGGTGGTGCAACCATTTATGACCAAAGCGAAATTGGCATATAATCCGGCATTTAAACCACTGATAACTACTTGTCCGCTACCGTTGGCAGTATAGGAAGCTGCCGCTACCGGGCTGCCATTACGGGTGAAACTGATCTGGTAAGTAGCACCGGCAACCAGGCCACTGATAGTGATAGAACCTTCCGTGCCATTACAGGTGGAAGGGTTGGTAGAAGAAAGGGTGGGGGCTTGTATGGAAAAAAATGCTTTGTAGAAATTCCCGGCGTTATTATCGGTTACGATATCGGTACAACCACTGGAACTGGTTTGGGAACCGGTGGCTTCAAAATAAACATCCACGACATAATTGCCTGGGGCAAAACTGGTAAGATTAACCGGGGCATAAGGAACTGTAGCGCCGATAGGTATCACCCGCTGCCAGCGTTGGCCGCCATCTACACAGGGACCTCCGGAAGGGAAGGTACCCGTACCCGTGTTACAATTCTCCATTAAAGGAAGATCAATCGAGGTAAAAGCCCCTGGAACGCCACTTTGCAGGTAAACGCGGTAGTACATCCTCGTCGAGCACACATTACCCGAGGCCGGGGTTTTGAAGGTCTTAAGCGCACCTCCCCGAAGAAGCAGGGTGCCGGAATTCTGCGTGTGAACGCCAAAATTGTTATTATTAAAGACGTTGCCGGAAGGACCCATTTGGTCGGCCGGGCTACCGGAAGCATTGTAGAAATTGCTTTGGTTACAATCCGTAACCCAGACAGCCGAGGCGGTGGTTCCGAACTGGGCCTGGGAGAAATGAAATAGAAGCAATAGCAGGAAGGTTCCTGCAAAGGACATTGGATTGGATTTCATGATTAAGCTTTTAACAGGGATGGGTACGACATTCCCTGGTAACAATACCTGATTGATCTAACAATGGGTAGAAACGGTAAGTTCCTACAAAAAATTGCGCAGGGTCAAGAGTTTTTCACATGTGTAGGTAGGTGGAATTACGGAATTGCTAAGGGTAAAACCTGCCGTAAATGACCAATTTCTTTACTTTTATAATATATGGATGTACAGGACACAGGCATGGAATTGTTCCCGGTTTTGGAAAAATATGGGTTTCGTATGGGTTCATTCACCCAGGCCTTCCTGGGTTCCGGGTTGATCAATCAAACCTGGCATATTTCGGATATACGGGGTGAATTTGTGCTGCAACGGATCAATTCTGTTGTATTTAAGAACCCGGAATCCATTGCCAATAATATTCACCTGATCGGGGAGTTCCTTACAAAGCACCATCCGGATTATTATTTCACCCGGCCTGTGGCATCGGTAAATGGAGAGGAGATGATTTACCTGCCAGACCAGGGCTTTTTCAGGTTGTTCCCTTTTGTGAAGGGTTCTATTAGTTATGATGTGGTTCCCAATCCGCAGGTCGGTTATGAGGCCTCGAAGGCATTTGGCCGGTTTTCGAGATTATTGGAAGGTCTCGAAATTAGCAGGCTTGAATTACCACTTCCTGGATTCCACTACCTATCAACCCGCTATTGCCAGTTTGAGGAATCAATAGAGACAGGCAATAAATCGAGGGTTAGGGCTTGTTCCGGACTGATCGGGCAGGCGAAGGATTTATCATTTCTGGTTGATCGGTATGAATCGATTCGACGAGACCCCGGGTTTCATCTACGGGCCACCCACCACGATACAAAGATCAGTAATGTATTGTTTGACAGTTCAGGCAAAGCCATATGTGTCATCGACCTTGATACGGTAATGCCAGGTTATTTTATCAGCGACCTGGGTGATATGATGCGGACCTACCTGAGTCCGGTAAGCGAGGAAGAGCAGGATTTAACCCTTATCCAGGTCAGGGAAGAGTATAAGGCTGCGGTACTGGAAGGCTACTTGTCGGAAATGAGGACGGTAATGACCCCATCCGAACTCGATGCGGTAAGTTATGCTGGCCCCTTTATTGTATATATGCAGGCCCTTCGCTTTTTGACAGACCACCTCAACGATGACCGATATTATGGCGCGCGCTATGAAGGGCACAACCTGGTGCGTGCCCAAAACCAGTTTGGATTATTGGAGGCCTTGATGAAGTAGAAGTGAATAGGATTTCGAATCCCTATATACCTCCCAATATATCCAACCCCGCAGGGGTTGAACTATTCCTAACCGTCTGTGCAACCGACGGCTGATGAGATGATCTACTGGTCCCAGTGGCAGATGAGATGAGCTGCTGATCCTGGCGGCTGCGGGCAGTCCCGGGCTGCCTCGAGCAGTCCCGAGCTGACCCATCTACCCAGAGCTACCCCGGGCTGTGCCCGAGGTTATGAAGGGTTCAACCCCTTCGGGGTTGGGGGTATAGGTATCGTACGAGATGGTTTCTAGGTTCATCTTAATCTTCGGGGCTGGTGCACGATCTCGAACCAGTCTATATCCAACCCCGCAGGGGTTGAACTATTCATAACCGTCGGTGCAGCCGACGGCTGATGAGATGAACTACTGGTACTAGTGGCAGCCGAGATGCACTACTGGCCCTGGTCGCTGGGGTGGTCTACACCGGGCACAGCCGATGCCTCAGAACCTCAAATTAAGTGTCTGTCATCAAAGTCAATCCTGTGCTCCTTGAGCAATCGCTTGTACTCATCCTGGGAAGCTTCTCTTTTATGATGTTTCTTCTGATTCTTTATATAAGCAATTATGGCATTCCTGCTTCTTTCTGAACAGGTAAAAGCACCATAACCAACCTGCCATCCCTTAAACAAAGGGAATTTCTTATTTCGTTTTAACCATATACTGCTGGATACCTTAATATCCTTTACCAGATTACTTAATGAAACGGTAGGGTGAAGATCGATCAACAAATGTAGATGATCCTCAATGCCATTAATCTGATACAATTTGCAGTTGTTAGCCTCTACAATGCCCCAAATAAACCGATATAATTCCTTGTCATATTCCTGGGTAATTACCGCCTCCCGGTACTTTGTGCCATAAACAATATGATAATAGGTTTGGCGATAAGTTGACATAGGTTCGCCTCTTTTAAATTCACGGAATAAGATCAAATCGACTTTACAAACTTGTGAAAAAATTGTATTTCAAACAATCCTGAAACCACGACCCCAAAATGGGAGAATCTACGCCTGATGACCTTTTTCAAAATGGCCGATGTAGGGATAATAATCGTTTAAAACCCCCACTATGCCTCATCCACTTCAATCTTTGCGCCGGATGCTGATCCTACTTCCCGCATTTGGCCTGATCCTGGCCTGTAAAAAGGAATCAGCTAAAGAAACGCTTGACCTTCTATCATGTAACCCAGTATCCCCACAAGGGAAATTAAGCCTTGACCCGTTAACCGGAAAATACAGCTACCTTACCACCGGAGGTGCCACCATCTCCATCAATCCCAAGGGGCAGATCATCATCACCCATAAGGATTATGCTGGGTTCAAACTGGAATTCTGGGGCAGTGTTTCCCCACGTCCTGGGGATACCTTAATGGGTGTTAACCATGAAAACCTGAATGGAAAACACATCAAAGACCGAAAAGGAACCAACCGCACACTCCTTTTCCCCGATGGTACCAAGCTGACGATGCGTTCCCTGGGTTGGGATACCCTCATGGTCTCCCTGACGATCATCGAAAACGATCAGGCTCACCATTTCAATGGCCATTGCAATAAAATAAATTATAGCCAGGTATCTGGTGTACTTGCTCAACAATTGGACGAGGTAGTGGCAGATGGAGAAACCTGTACATTTGAAATATCCGCAACCGGTCTCCTCTTTGTCAATATCTATCAGGAGGATTCCCACGGAAATAAAATCTCCAATCGTGTCGTGCTGGGTGAACTTGAACGGGCCAGTCCAAGCCTGGTTCGGGACTTCTACGACGACCCCAGGTTTGGCCATACCTGACAAATGTTAGTATTATATTGTCTATAAATCAGGTGGACTATATAGGTTTTATGCTAAACTTGCCCGGATTTTGGTAAGAGTGTAAAACCTTTTTTCATGATCAGAACCAGCTTTCTTTTCCTGTTGTTTGCCTATTTCAGCTATAGTTTTATGGTTTATTCCCTGGGTACCGATAACCCGGCCCGTCCTAATCCCAGGGTTAAAGCTGGTCAAGACACCTGGCAGAAATACAATTGCCAGGCCTGCCACCAGTTATATGGGCTGGGGGGCTATATGGGGCCAGACCTGACCAATATCATTTCCAATCCAGGAAAAGGGCCTGTTTATGCAGAGGCCTTTATTCAGGCGGGTACAGCACGCATGCCCAAATTCCAACTCTCAAAACCAGAACTTAAAAGCCTGCTGGCCTTTTTAGCGTGGGTGGATACCAGCGGCAACGCAACAGTGCCTGCTTCCAAAGTAACCTGGTATGGCAGTTATGACCTCAACCCCTGAACCATGAAAGTAATCGACCGCTATTTTACCGGGTTTGCCCTTTTCTTATTGGCCCTTTGTCTTGTATTTGGTATTGTATCCAGCATCTCCTATATGAATATTGAAGGGTGGCCTAAAACCATTTCCTTTGAACAGGCAAGACCCTTCCACGTTTCCGGCGGTCTGTTCTGGATTCTCTCTGCAGCCGTGGCAGGTATTATTTATTACAATCGCATCGAAGGAAGCATGACGCCCTGGTTAAATCTGGCTCATAAATTCTTTGCCCTCTTCTGGGTAACGTCTATAATGGGTGTTTTTATTTCCTATTCCATGCAAGTCTATGGAGGCCGCGAATATTGGGAATTTCCTGCCTGGATCAATGTGGGGATTCTCCTGGCCTGGGTCATCTTATTGGTGGGTTATGCGAGCACCATAAAACAGACAAAAGACCAACGGCCTGTCTATGAGTGGATGTGGGGTACAGGATTGCTTTTCTTTCTGTTTACATTTCTGGAACAGAACCTTTGGCATATACCCTGGATCAGAGAAACATTCATCCGGGAAATGACCGCCCAATGGAAAGCCAATGGATCCATGGTGGGAGCCTGGAACCAAATGATCTATGGAACCGCCATCTATCTGATGGTTAAAATAAGTGGAGATGATTCAGTTGCAACATCCAAAAAGGCCTATGCTTCCTATTTGTTGGGCCTAACTAATTTGATCTTTAACTGGGGTCACCATATATACAATGTCCCAACAAGCCTTTGGGTAAGAAATATTTCTTATCTCGTCAGTATGACAGAATGGGTGCTTATCATAAGCATTATTCAGGGTTTTAGAAAACAATTGAATAACCATTTAAAATATGGTCACTTATTCTCTTACCGTCTGCTAGCCGCTGCTGAATATTGGGTTGCCCTGAACCTGCTATTGGCCCTGCTTATGTCCATCCCGGCAATCAACAGGTACACCCATGGCACTCATATTACGGTTGCCCACGCAATGGGAACAACCATCGGTATCAACACCATGATCCTCCTGGCGAGTATTGCTTATATGTCCGGATTGGATAAAAGAGTGGACCTGAAAACAGCAAAATTGAATTTTGGGTTTGGTTTTTGGTTTACACAGATACCACTTTTTATTTTCTGGGTAGCCCTTATCGGGGCTGGTATTGTAAAAGGAATTCAAATGACTGATCACTCTGATCGTCTTTTTTCGGATGTAATGAAAAAGGTAGAACCCTGGCTTAAGGTATTCATGTATGCCGGTTTTGCTTTAGTAATAGGTCTTATGCAAATGATCTGGGTATTGGGCCAGCAGCTTTTCAGGAAAAACACAACAGTCCAACCATTATCCCCGTAGCCATCCTAAAAATTCCGGAACTTTAGCCTTAGCAATGGTTACCTCATAAGGCACCTGAACCTTTAATTTTAATAATAACTTCCTGGGTGAAAAATGTATGGCTTCCTGAATCACCTCCCTGCTTACCAAAAATTGCCTGTTCGCCCGATAAAATTGACGCCCTAAAATATTCTCTAACTCATCCAATGTATAGGAGATATGAAATCTTTGCTGGGTAAAAGTGGTCAGAAACACAGTCCTGTGATCCAGCCCCAAAACAGCGATGTCTTCATGCTTTACAGGGATGATCTTATCCTTATAGTTAACTAACAGGCTGGATGTTTTCCTGGTGTTCCCCAGGGTTGTCTGTAAACCATACAGCAAACTTGAAAGATCATTTGGTGTTGGCTGTAACTGTTTTTTCAACTTCCAGTATTTACCTACGGCCTCCTGTATGGATTTTCTGGTAAATGGCTTCAATACATATCCAATACCATTGTTTTCAAAAGCCTCAAGGGCATATTGATTATAGGCCGTGCAGAAAATAATAGGAACAGGGCAGGATATCCTCCTGAATATTTCAAAACAATACCCATCCCCAAGTTCTATATCGCAAAAAATGATATCCGGAAAAACGCCCTCCGCGAAATAGGCTATCGTCTCTTTTACGGAGGGCAATACCTTTACGACTTCCACTGGTTCAGGAAGATCAACCAGCATATTCGCCAGGTCTTCTGCTGTCAACTGCTCATCTTCAATGATTACTGCCTTCATGTTGAATTAATCGTATCGCCACTGAAAATTTGGTTTCGGTTTTTTTAACTTCAATTCCCTGATAACCCAGGAGTTTATACCTTTCATTCAGGTTCCCTAATCCTGTTCCGGATGTTTCCGTAAGGCCTTGCTTGGATTGAAGGTTATTTGAAGTAATTATCTCGTTTGTTATGCCATTATAAAAAATGTGGATTTTTAATGGCGATTCCCTGGTCAGTGTATTGTGTTTTATGGCATTTTCAGCCAATTGTTGAAGCGAATAAACGGGCACAACGATGTTCTTCATTTTCTCTTCCGGAATGTTTGTCTCAAATTCCAGGGCATCTCCAAATCTCACTTTCTGCATATTCAAATAATTTACACATAGGGTCACCTCATCCTTAAGTGAAATGACAGCCCGGCTGTTTTCTGTGGAAAATCTTAGTAGCTCCGCCAACTGCTCCAGGTATATCTCCGCCTTTTGTGGTGACCTGGTAATCAATGACCGTAAAGTGCTCAATGAATTAAACAAAAAATGAGGATGCATCTGCTCTTTCAGGCTATTGATCCGGGCCTCCAGGTTTGCTGTCTTAAGTTGCTCGTTTTCCAACGCTACCCGGTTTTTCAACTCCCTCAATAAAATCAATTCAATCAAAATGAATACAATCACCCCAATGGACAAAGATTGAAAGACAGGAAAGAAAATAGGCTTACCTCTCGGTGGTGGCAGTTTCGTGGCCTGATCAATGGGGATAAACTTGGGAATTCCCATCACCGGCATCGGATTTAAGGTCCGTACAATACTAAAGGCTATGACCGCAATGATACAGGTGATCAGTGTCGAAATCATAAAACGGACCCAAATGGTTTGGAGAAATTTCCATTTTAGGGATTGATACAACAATAGAATATTTACCGCCCAGATAATTGTGGCAAATAACATGATCGAAAAGAAGCCAATCAGGAGCCTGTTTATACTAAATACAGGGGCCAGAAATTCTGCCGTAGCGGCCGTAATCCCCAGGAACGGGGTGGTCAGCAAGAAAAATTTAATCAGCTTCCGAATAGGAATTGATTCATTTACTGAAACCATTTAGTCCATTTTTTAATCCCCAAATAACTGGCCTTTCTTCTGTTTAAGTTGGTTATTTCGGTAACCGGTACCACCGGATCTTAACGGGGAGCAATATTAGTCTGCGTATCTTTATTTGCAGGATATCCCCATTCCTTTTTAACCTAATTTTGGCTATTGCCCGGGTACCTGATTGATCCGTCGCAAGTATCACCCCCACATATCTGCTGCCTTTAGCTCGTTTTCTGACCTGCTCCAGAATTTTCATACCTGTTTTATCACCCGGGCGTTTGGTTGAGACCAGACTGACTTCATAATCCTGTGTTGAAGACAAATGGATTTCATACACCCGGGTGGAGTCCTCCGAGTACCATTGCCCCTTAATATCTTGCTGGGCATGGAGTACAAAGGGCAATAACACTAAAATGACCAGGGACATCTTCTTGCTCATGGAGTTGAAAATTGTTGCGTATATAGACCGGGGGATCATCAATTATATCGGTGTGTGTATTTGGGGCCTATCCAGAGTTCCTTCAAGGTTATGCCCAGAATGTATTGGGTGTACCGTTCCTTGTATTGCCCAAGATTCAAATTGCCTTTTCTTCCAAACTCCAGTCCGGAATAAAGCGATACCCCATTCAGTATATTATATCCGGCACCCAGTGAAAGAGAATAATCCCACATGTTCTTCCCTTCAATTTTTAGATACGAATTCTCTGCTGTCAGACCCCATCCCAAATGCCACCTTTCCAACTCTCGTTGCATATTTGGATTGGACCAGTTTCGGTACATTATTTTTTTTGAGTATTCCATGCCCAGGGAGAATCGGGCAGAAGGATAAGTATAAGAATAAGGGTAGGCTACTTTCTGATAAGACCAATGATAGTAATTGGCATCCACTGACAGGTTCAGTTTGTTCCTGAACGTGGCCGTGTACCCAATGCCTGCTGAAAGCGGAAGTTTGAAATCATCCGCATCTTCCAAGGTCTCTTTTAGCAGTTGATCATTTTCGTAATACTCGGTACTGTTTTGACCTCTAAGGGTACTCCCCAGGGTCGTGGTGAACCCTACAGTATGGTGCCATTTCTTTTTTGACAGACTGCTATATTGCAGGCCGGCTTGAATGGTGCCGCCATCATAGGATGTGGTTTCCTTTTTATTTACCAGCAGTTCCAGATTGTTTCCTTCGTAGGTCGTTTCCTTGATCGATTGCCCAAATATGGCCGACCCGGTGATGCCGGCGGAGAATCTTTTTCCTAAACTGAGCCCATAGGATAAATAGGCCTGGTTTAAACCGCCATGTCCAGTGATATTCTTTACCAATGGAGAAACACCATCAAGAATCCTGTTTTCCGAATTGTATTGATAATTGACCGAAGAATATGGCTTTAAACCCAAGGCTATGGCTGATCTCTTGTTTAATCCTATGGCAAGAGTAACCCGCTTTACTACCATGTCCTTTGTGGTACTGGTGAGTGTATCAAAGGATGACGATCCA
>JAYRZH010000009.1:0-56984 GCA_041916555.1 Chitinophagaceae bacterium
TTAGTATTTCTATGCTTAACTCTGCGTCCTCATGTTCTCTGCGGTAAAACCTCACGATATCTTCCGATAATTCAGCACCGCCCAACCATTAAAGAAAACTGCAAACCCCGCCATCACCAAAAAGTACCTTCCAATCTCCGCAAACCCACTCCCCTTTAATACCACCATCCTTACAACCTCGATAAAATACGTGACCGGATTACTATAGGCCACCCAACGCGCCCAAACTGGCATGCTGTCAATGGAAGTAAACAATCCACTCATCAACAAAAAGATCATCATAAAAAAGAAGGCAAGCGACATGGCCTGCTGCTGGGTATTTGAATATGTAGAGATCAATAACCCAATCCCCAAAACCGCCACGAGGAATAAAGCCAGAAAGGCATAGAGGGCCAATATACTTCCCGCAGGCACAATACCATATACAAACCTGCCTATGACAAACAATCCAACCGAAAAAATGGCTATGCCAAAAGTCCAGAAAGGAATAAGCTTTCCTAAAATGAAATAATGCTTTTTAACAGGGGTCACGTTGATCTGCTCAATGGTGCCGATTTCTTTCTCCCGCACAATATTCATCGAACACATATAAGCCGACATCATTGTAACTAACAATACCAGGATACCTGGTACCATGAAGAAGGCATACTTCATGTGAGGGTTAAACCAATTCATCGATTCTATCTCGATCTGCTTACCACCGTTCATGGGCTTTTTCCATACCAACTTCACATCATTATTATAATCCTGTATGATCCTGTTCAGATAGTTGGCCCCAACAGTGGCCTTGGTGCCGTTAATGGCATTCACCGCCAGGAAAAGGGATTGCTTTCCATCCCTGACCAGGTCTTTCTCAAACCGGGGCGGGATCTCCAATACCAGATCGGCCTTATCCGATTCGAGTAAAGAAAATGCCTGTTGATAATCATGAGTATATTGCTGTAAACGAAAATAGCCCGATGCAGTAATGCGATTGACCAGTTCACGGGATAATGGCGTATGGTCCTGGTCAACCACAGCAATATTAATATTCTTGATCTCATAATCAGCCGCCAGTGGCAAAATGATCAACTGTACCATCGGCATGATGATGATCAACCGCAAAATGACCTTATTCCGAAAGATCTGTCGGTACTCTTTTTGCAATAAATATTTCAGGGTCCTCATGCCAAACGGGTTTTGAATCGGGCCAGGCTAATGCTCAGCAACGCCACGGCCATGGTAAAAAGGATCAGTGTTTCCTTCCAAATAGCTGAAAATCCAAGCCCCTTGATCATTACCGACTTGATAATGATATAATACCATTTTGAAGGCACAATATTCGAAATGATCTGTAAAGGAAGAGGCATATTCTCCAGCGGGAACATGAAACCGGTAAACAACATCGTCGGCAACATCATCCCCATAAGCGACATTAACATAGCCGCCTGCTGCGAGGCCGCGATATTGGAGATCATCAGGCCCAGGGAAAGCGCCGTGATAATTAGCAACACACTTTCCCCCACAATCAAAAACAAACTCCCCTTAACCGGCATTTCCAGCAGATAAACACTCAATAATAAAATCACCGCCAGGTTAACAATCGAAACCACCAGGTAAGGAATGGCTTTGGATAAAATCACCATCAAGGGATGAAAGGGCGAAACCAGCAATACCTCCATAGTACCCGATTCTTTTTCCCGGACAATAGAAACGGAGGTCATCAGCACACAAACCAACAACAATACCAGCGCCATCACCCCGGGCACAAAATTGGTGGTTCCTTTCAGTTCAGGATTATAGATCATCCTGATCTGTGGATCGATCTGGAAAGGGTATGGGTCGGCTACCCCACCCGACTCCTGAATGTACGATCGGGTAATATTCGTTACATAATTGGTAAGGGTAGATGCGGTATTCGGATCCGACGCATCGGCGATCACCTGAATGGCCGCCTTTCCGGAATGTGTCAACTCTTTATCAAAATTTACCGGAAATACCACAGCCAGTTTGACACGCCCTTTCTTAAATGCCTCTTCAATCTGATCATGACTCATTAATGCCTCCTCCAGGTCAAACTGCGCGCTGGCTTCCAGTTTCTGAATAAGGGCCCTGGAAGTTTTATCATGGGCATAATCACACACTACTATCTTGGTATTCTTAATCTCATTGGTAAGGGCAAAGCCAAACAACAGGATCTGCGCCACCGGCAACCCAAACAATAGCAACAGGGTTTTCCGGTCACGGAAAACGTGAAGAAATTCTTTTCGCACAAAAGAGAGAAACTGCCTCATTATTCTTTAATTAGTTTAATACGGAGTTTTTGGTTGTTGACTATTCCGTTCTCTTTGCCCCTCTTGCCAACTCAAAAAATACTTCATCCATCGTATGCACGCCAAACTGTTGCTTCAACCGGGTAGGAGAATCCATTGCCCTGACCACACCATCCACCATCATGGATAGGCGGTTGCAATATTCTGCCTCATCCATATAGTGGGTGGTGACAAAAATGGTGGTGCCCCTGTCTGCCGCGGCATAGATCAGGTCCCAGAACTGGCGTCTTGTTACCGGGTCCACACCCCCTGTAGGCTCATCCAGAAAAACGATCTTCGGAGAATGAAAAATGGCCACGGAAAAAGCCAACTTTTGTTTCCATCCCAGGGGCAGCGAACTAACCAACTGGTTTGCTTCCGGCAATAACCCAAGCTCATCCAGCATCAAATCCGAACGCATCCTGATCTCATCATCCTTCATTCCATATATGCCACCAAAAAAGCGGATATTCTCCCGCACGGTCAGGTCTTCATAAAGCGAAAACTTCTGACTCATATACCCAATGTTCAGCTTGATCTTTTCCGTTTCCCTGTAAATATCATATCCGGCAATGGTCGCTTTCCCTGAACTGGGGGTCAATAAACCACAAAGCATCCGCATGGCTGTTGTTTTCCCTGCACCATTGGCGCCCAAAAAGCCAAATATCTCCCCGGCCCGAACATCAATACTAATATCATTCGCGGCCACAAAGTCGCCGTACTTCTTGGTTAATCCTTCTGTATGTATGACGATCTCCGCTTTCATGATCCCATTAGTTTTATAAAACTGTCTTCCACGGTTGGTGTTATCGCCTTTAGCTCCAGTCCCGGATGTTGTTTTTGCCGAAGAAATGCCAGCAGGTCATCCACAGATTCACTACCGCTATCTTTAAAAGTAATATGATGGTATTCTCCAAATGAATTGCTGGAGCCTAAACCCTGGTATTGACGCAAGTCCGTCAATAAGGCACTCATCCGGTCCGATTTAATGGCAAAAAGGGGTTCACCAAAAGCCTGACAGATGGCCGCAGGTGTATCGATCGAAAGGATCTCCCCCTCCTGTATCAGGGCTATCCGCTCACACAGGGTGGCTTCATCCATATATGGCGTGGACACTAAAATCGTGATCCCCTGTTGTTTCAGGCGTTTGAGCATTTCCCAAAATTCTTTTCTGGATACCGCATCCACCCCTGTGGTTGGCTCATCCAGAAATAACACTTTCGGCCTATGAATAAGGGCACAACTCAGGGCGAGCTTTTGTTTCATACCCCCTGATAATTTCCCGGCCCGCCGATCCTTGAAGGGTTCTATCTGCGAATAAATATCCCGGACCAAATCATAATTCTCCTCAATCGTGGTATTGAATACCGTGGCAAAGAACCGAAGGTTTTCCTCTACCGTGAGATCGGGATAAAGCGAAAACCGTCCCGGCATATACCCGACCATATTCCTGATCTTTCGAAAATCCTTCACCACCTCATGCCCCGCCACCTCCGCCGTTCCCCCATCAGGGAGAAGTAAAGTGGTCAATATCCTGAACAAACTGGTCTTACCCGCTCCATCAGGACCGATAAGCCCAAACAACTCCCCTTCCCCCACCTCAAAAGAAACTCCCTTGACAGCAGTTAGTTTCCCTTTGTTATAGGTTTTGACAATATTTGCTAAAACAACGTCCTTCATTTTAATTCAGAATTTGGTATCAAAGGGCTAAAAGCTTTTAATCCTTCGTCTCTATTTGCATTTCCCCATACATCCCGATCTTATAATAGCCGTCGTTGACCACCGATACTTTTACCGCATAAACCAGGTTGGCCCTTTCATCACGGGTCTGAATAGTTTTGGGAGTAAACTCGGCCTTGCTATTGATCCAGGTAATGGTTCCCGTTGTTTTCTTCATACCACCCTTGCCGTCATCGGTCAGCACATTTACTTTTTGTCCCAGCTTGATGGCAGGGAGTGTGCGGCCATCCACATAAACTTTCAGGATCATGGTTGAAATATCCGCGATCTTGTATAGCGGCTTACCCACTGATACAAGTTCATGTGGCTGTACATAGGTAACGAGTACGGTTCCCTTTGCCGGGTTTGTCAATCGGCATTTCAGCAATTGATCTTCCACCTGCTCTATTTGTGCCCGCAGGGCCAATGGATCTGTTTGCAAACCCCGGGTCTGTGTACCAAGCGCCGATACCTGGGCAGCCTGTTGCTGTTGTACCAGATCAATCTGCTTTCTCACTTCATCGATTTGGGATACTATATCATCCAATTGTTTCTGAGGTGCCGCCCCACCATTGACGAGATTACTCATCCGCTTCTCTTCCCTTTCCAGGGTGGATAGCCTGCTCTTGTAAACGGCTGCCTGACGGGCAAAATAGGAAGTCTGTGCGCCTATATCCGGTATCCGGCTTCCCGTGGCCTGTATCTGCGCAATGAGTTGCTTTCTGCGAAGATCCAACTGGGTACTGTCAACATACCCCACATAGTCACCCGTACCCAAACTATCCCCTTCCTCCACTTTGAACTCCTTCAAAACCCCATTGGCCTCTGATGAAATGATGGTCTCCTCTGCCTCAAATGAACCTGAACCATCAAACCGATGGCCATTGCCCGTACAGGAGACAGCGAACATGGCGATGATCCCCAGAATAATGAATTGAAAATTTTTCATTGCTTCAAACTTTATAGTTTTCTATTTTTTTATTGATTGTCTTATAACAGGTTAATTATACTACAGCCCCTTTACCAGCTCTTTTCCAAACCTGGCCATGATCAACTGCATTTCATGCAACAACAATCCCTGTCGGGCCTGGTCTTCCGCGTTTACGTAAGTGACATAATCATTGGCTGTGATGATCCCATTCTCCAGTTGCAACTGGGAACTCTGCTTGATCTTTTCCCTTAACCCGATCAATTCCCTGTCCTCTGAAATAAGACCAATGTATTTTCTGATCTCACCATCCTGCTGGGTAAGTGAAACACGGGTATTTAACAGGAATGTCTCCCGCTGCAGCGATATCGTTTGCTGCTGCAAACCGATGAGCTTTCTGTCGGCTTTCTGGGTATAAAGGTTTCCAATATTCCAGCCCAGGCGAATACCGCCGATATAATAGGGATCCAACTCATTGCTCAGCATATTTAAGGCTGGACGGCCAACGCCACCCTGTACAAATAAACTCAGACGGGGAATGTTCCTGGCGTTTAGCAGTTTTTCCTGCAAACCCAGGTTTCTGCCTTGTAAATCATACAGCTTTAACTCTGGTCTGTTTATCTCCAGACTATCCTGGCTTTCCAGAGGAATCACAGGTGCCTGTAGCCGAACAGCCCCCTCCCATTTCTTGCCGGTGAACAAGGACAACATCTCCAGGTAACTTTCCCGCATAGCGTCAATCTCCCTGATTCGCTGCCGGGCCTTTACCAGCTCCGCTTCCAATAGATACAGGTTGGTCTTGGTGGCAACCCCATTCTCCACTGCCACTTTTGTCTTGTCCATTCCCAACCGTATATCACCCATCATCAACTCCACCTGCTTCTCTTGCTCATTCAGCAACAGAATACCAAAGAACAACTGGCTAACCCGGTCTTTTAATTTATACAATTCCACTTCCAGCTTCTGGGACTCTACTTCTCCATTTGACCGGAGAAGCTCCTTCTGTCTCTTAATGGTGTGCAGATCGGTAATGGGTTGGTTTACCTCCGTGTAGATCTTATACTGGTCCTTTGATAACTCCGGCGGAGTAAACCCCGGCATACTGATACCAATCTTGGTAACATCAGATTGATAGGTGGCCTGTCCACCCAAACTCAACTGGGGTAACTGCCCCCTGGAAGCATTCTCCACCGATAAGTCACGCGACCTTTCAATCAGTTGCTGTTGCCTGACCAAGGGATAATTGGCCCTGGCCCACTGCATACAACTATCTATCGTAAGAGGAGGTTGGGCCTCTGAACCATATACGGTCAGCAGGATCCACAGTAGGATAAAAATCTTACGGGTCATAAATTTAAATATTCGATTTAGTCATTTGATTAATATCAGGTCAAAAAAAATCACCCTTCCAGCATACCCATCACCCATTTGGGGACAAGCTGTTTCCGTTGTTCCATCAACCCGTCAAAATCCTTTTGCTTCATCTGCCCCACCATGCGAATCATTGGCGCGCCAACAAAGGGGAAGATGACCATGGAAACGATATTGATCATAAACTGGATGGGGTGCACCCCTTTCAGGTTCTTATTCTTTGAAACCCTTTCCTGCAACTCCTTGAAAAAGGAAGAGCGGAAAATCACCTCCTTTACCCCCATTTCTTTTAAAAAAATTTCGGGATGGTTGTTTAATTCACTCACCACAAAAAAGGGTAATTCAGGCTGCTGCTGAAAAAGGGAGATATACCGGTCCACAAAACCATGCACTTTTTCCTCAAAACTCAATTTGTCATCATTCAGCACAATGATCATTGAATAGAAAAAGGTTTGCAGACTCTCCAGCATCACTATATGGAACAGGCGTTCCTTGCTGCGAAAATAGTAATTCAATAAAGCCAGGTTGATCCCTGCCTCCTCGGCAATATCACGCGTACGGGCCGCGGCATACCCTTTCTGGGTAAAAACGGTCTTGGCCGCCCGCTTGATCCTTTCTTCCGTGGAATTGTCCAGTTGCTTTATCGAACTCTTCTTTGCCATTGTTTACAGACCGCAAAGAAAATGACAATTCAGGAATTAAGCAAATATTTTAATCAAATGATTAAATTTTTAATACCACCGGTATCCTTCATTCCGTATAGGCAGGGTCCTGGGCCGGTGTCCCGCTGCCGCCAGGGCATTACACAGGGCCGGGGCCACGGTTGAAACCCCTACCTCGCCTACGCCACCGGGTTCCGCTTCGCTGGGTATGATGTAAACCTCCAGTGGGGGCATCTCGCTGTACGTTAGTAATTCATAACTAAAGAACCCATCCTGCATCACCCGGCTATCCTTGATCGTGATCTCCCCTTTCAGAGCCTGGGTCAACCCAAAAGCCAGTCCACCCTCCATCTGGTTGAGCAATCCATCCGGGTTAATTACCTGTCCGCAATCAATTGCCGCTACCACCCGGGTAATCCTAAAACGTTTATCCTCCTTCATTTCAATCTCTATGGCATGGGCGGCATAGGCTTTGGCAAAAATGAAGGAGTGCGTGGCAAGTCCTATGAAATGATTGGGTTTTCGGGGTTGACGGTACCCGATCTTCTCGGCAGCCAGTTTCAATACCCCGGCCACCCTGGCGGGCGATTGGGATAGGGCCCAGGCCTCAGGACCTGTTTTAAAATCGGCCCTGCCCTCCAACAAGGACAGCCGAAAATCAAGGGGATCCTTTTTTAATTTGGCAGCCAATTCATCAATAAAAGATTCCACCGGAAAGGTGTTCACACATATGTCCACCGAACGGACCCATCCCCGGTTAATATTAAAATCAACCGGCGTGTAACCGGTCTGGATATTGGCCACATCGTACACAAACCCCGCATCGGCTCCATCCATTTCTCCAATATTCTTGGTTTCGGGACCATCGATCATATAGGCAATGGGCGTACCCAGCACATGGTGTTTCCAACTTTGGATCTTCCCTTTTTCATCCCATTTCGCTTCCAGGCGGTGATAATTGGCCGGACGAAATGGACCAAACTGAGTATCATCCACTCGGTCCCAAACCAATTGCACCGGTTTGTCAAATTGCTGCGCGATCTTAACCGCCTCAATCGCAAAATCAAAGTGCAGCCTTCGGCCAAAAGCCCCTCCCATCAATCCCAGGTTTACCTTGATATTGTTTTTCTTAAACCCACATTCACTGGCAATGGTATTCACGGCCCAATCAGGTAACTGCAGACCACCCCATATTTCACATTGTTCCCCTTTTACCTGGGCAATAAAGTTGACCGGCTCCATGGTTGCATGGGCCAGGAATGGCTCGGCATAATCCGCTTTCCAACTGCCCTTTCCGGTGACAGCGGATGGGTCTCCTTTTTTAAAAACACCAATCCCGGGTTCCTGACCGGCCTTACTGGCAAAGGTTTCAAAAAGGGCTACCGTGCTTTCCTCGTTGCGGGGGCCTTCGTCCCAGGTCACCGACAACATTTCCCTCGCTTTCATAGCCGCCCAGGTATGCGTGGCAATGATGGCTACCCCGGGCCGTACATGCATGGGCTTACCCGTACCAGTATAAGAAACTATCTTCAACACCCCGGGTACTTTTTTGGCGGCTGTATCATCAAAGCTGACCAGTTTCCCCCCCAGCACCGGGCACCTCACCGCTACAGCCACCGCCATACCTGGTATCCGGGTATCCAGACCATACCTGGTTTTACCGGTGAGGATATCCTTTAGCCCGCTTCTTTTCTCCGATTTTCCAATCAGTTTGAAATCCTTGGGACTCTTTAGTACGACCTCCTTAGGCACCGGAAGTTTTGCCGCTTCACAAACCAGCTCACCATATCCAATGCGCTTCATGTTTACCGTATTCACCACCTCTCCCATATCCGCGGCACAGGCTGATGGCTCCACCTTCCAGGCAATAGCCGCCGCCTGTACCAGCATGGTCCTGGCAATGGCACCGGCCTGACGCAAAGTATCATACATACTCAGTACGCTCTGGCTGCCACCGGTATCATGGGTACCCTCTGGCAAACTGCCAAATGGCGCCAGTTCCACTTTCACTTTTCTGAAATCCACTTCCAGCTCCTCCGCCACTATCATGGGCAGCGCGGTATCCACTCCCTGACCCGATTCCTGCTTGGCCACAAAAATGGTTACCTGTCCCTTTCGATCGATCCGTAAATAGGCGCCCGGCTGAAAATAATTACACTCCTCCCCAATTGGCAGGGCCAGGGCCTTGAAACCTGGTAGGGTAAATCCCAGAACCAATCCACCCGAGGTAAGGCTGGTGAGTTTGAGAAATCGACGACGGTCGGTTTTTATCTTTTGCATGACGACGATTTGGCGGTTTAAGAATTCAGGGAATCAATGGCAATATGGATTGCCTTGCGGATGCGGTGATAGGTTCCACAGCGACAGAGCACATTATTCATCACCTGGTCGATGGTTTCCTCCGAAGGGCGTTTATTCTTTTCCAACATGGCCACCACCTGCATCATTTGTCCGGGCTGGCAATACCCACACTGGGGCACACCCGCCTGTTCCCAGGCTTTTTGCACCGGATGAGTGCCATCTTCCGAAAGCCCTTCTATGGTGATGATCTTCTTATTGACACAGGAACCCACCGAGCGTTGACAGGAGAATACAGGGCTCCCATCGATGATGACACTGCAAACCCCGCAACTGGCTACCCCGCAACCATACTTGGTGCCGGTAAGGTTGAGCAGGTCGCGAAGTACCCATAACAAGGGCATATCGGCAGGCGCTTCCACGTCATACTTCTTATTATTGACGGTGAGGGAAAACTGTGGCATGGCAGATATATTTTGGTAATAGGAGGGTCGTGAATAGAAAGGTACAACAGAAACTTGAAGTGTAGCCTGAGCAGAACCCTATTCTATCTGCTAACTTTGGGTTATGAATACCCTCCATGATCTCCGGCAAACAAGTTCTTCCTGGTCAGGGGAAAAGATGCCGGTCTTGTTTATAGGGCATGGCTCCCCCATGAATGGGATCGAAGACAATGATTTTAGCCGGGAGTGGGAAAAGATTGGCAGCGAATTGGCTCCCCCCAGTGCCATTCTGGTCATTTCGGCACATTGGCTGACACAAGGTACATGGGTCACGGCCATGGACCATCCCCGCACCATACATGATTTTGGGGGTTTCCCACCTGCCCTTTACCAGGTAGAATATCCCGCCCCGGGCGACCCGGCGCTGGCCAGGGAAACCCAAAACCTGATCAAATCCACCCCGGTGGGTTTGGATCACGAGTGGGGTTTGGACCATGGCGCCTGGACCGTTATCCGCCGGATGTACCCTGATGCAAAGATTCCCGTTCTTCAATTAAGCATCAATTACCATCAACCACCAGCCTATCATTACAAACTGGCAAATGAACTCGCGGCCCTTCGCAAAAAAGGAGTGATGATCATTGCGAGCGGTAACATGATTCACAACCTGCGCATGGTAGCATGGGATAAACTTGATCAACCCGGTTTTGGATATGATTGGGCGCTTGAATTAAATGACCTGCTTAAAAAGAAGATTTTGGAAAACGATCATGCATCCCTGTTAGATTATCTTTCCCTGCACCCATCAGCCAGATTAGCCATTCCAACACCCGATCATTACTACCCCTTATTATACACGCTGGGTTTGCAAGAAAAAAATGAAGCCCCGGTTTTTTTTAATGACCAATGTGTAGGAGGTTCATTAAATATGACATCGGTGATCTTTCAATGATCCCGGTTTTCATAGGGAAAATGAGGTGTTTTATAGGGAACTAAAATAAAAAAGCCACCTCGCGGTGGCTTTGAAATTTTTATTGGCTAAGTGCTTAGCTGAGGTGTTTGCCGAGGAACTTGGCCAGATCAAACATGGAAGCCTGGCTCTTTCCACCGAATACAGCTTTCAGCTTATCGTCCGCATTGATCATGCGTTTGTTCTTGGAGTCCTGCAGCTTGTTGGCTTTGATATAACCCCAGATTTTCTTCACAGCTTCTGTACGGGGTACAGCTTTGCTGCCGATCACAGCGGCCAGAGCGGCGCTGGGAGTGAGGGCCTTCATGAAGGCTGCATTAGGTTTGCGGGCGGATTTTTTCTTGGCGGCTTTCTTTTTAGGAGCGGCTTTCTTAGCGGCTTTTTTCGGAGCGGCTTTCTTCGCCTTCTTGGGAGCTGCTTTCTTGGCGGCTTTCTTTACGGCTTTTTTTGCAACTTTCTTTGCCATTGTTTTTAGTTTAGAATGTTAACGGGTTTTAGTAATTAACCCACCAAATATAGATTATTTCTTTACGCCAAATTCATTGGGGAAATTTCTTTTTTTCTATTGGAATAACCTGTGCATAAGGATACCGCTGTCAATGTGGCAAATCCATGGCTTTTGGAATGCAGATTGATACCTTGCGGCTATCTAAAAACCGGAAAATCCAGGATTATGATACAGGAAAAAGGAACCATTTCTATTACCCCCGAGAACATTTTCCCCATTATTAAGAAGTTTTTGTACTCCGATACAGAGATTTTTCTCCGGGAGTTGGTCAGCAATGCCGTGGATGCCACCCAAAAGATCAAGCGACTGGCTTCCCTGGGGCATTTCCCAGGGGAACTGGGGGATCTTTCCATCTATATCTCCCTGGACAAGGAAGCTAAAACCATCCGGATCTCCGACCGGGGGATTGGCATGACCGCCGAAGAAATCAGCAAATACATCAACCAGGTTGCCTTCTCCGGCGCCACCGAGTTCATGGAAAAATTCAAGGAAGCTCGTGATGCCAATGAAATCATCGGCCGCTTTGGTCTGGGTTTTTACTCCGCCTTTATGGTGGCCGACCAGGTGGAGATCCAATCCTTATCCTGGCAGGAAGGGGCCGAAGCCGCCCGCTGGACCTGTGACGGCTCCACCGCCTTTGAAATTTCCGAAGGCAGCCGTACCGACCGTGGTACCGATATCATCCTCCATATCAATGAGGAATCTGAGGAATACCTCGAAGAATCCCGTATCCGGGAGATCCTGGTAAAATATGCCCGCTTCCTCCCCGTACCCATCATATTCGGTACAAGGGAAGAAGAAGTGCCCGATGGCGAAGACGAAGAAGGTAAACCTAAGTTCAAAACCCAAACCGTTGATAACGTCATTAACCAGACGGTACCCATCTGGACAAAAGCCCCCACCGAATTAAAAGACGAAGACTACCTGAACTTCTACCGGGAACTCTACCCCTTTTCCGAAGAACCCCTGTTCTGGATCCACCTCAATGTGGACTATCCCTTTAACCTGACCGGGGTGCTTTATTTTCCCAAGTTGAAGAATGATTATGAGGTTCAAAAAAACAAGATCAAACTATATAGCCGGCAGGTTTTCATCACCGATGAGGTTAAGGATATTGTCCCCGAATTCCTGATGCTGTTGCACGGGGTTATCGACTCTCCCGATATCCCGCTCAATGTCAGCCGCTCCTTCCTGCAAGCCGACAGCAATGTAAAAAAGATCAATAATTATATCAGCCGGAAAGTAGCCGATAAACTTTCAGAGTTGTTTAAAAAGGACCGTTCCGCCTATGAGGCCAAGTGGAAAGACATTGGGCTGTTTGTAAAGTACGGCGCCCTTTCCGAAGAGAAATTTCATGAAAAAGCCAGGGAGTTTATTCTCCTCAACAATACCGAAGGGGGACTTTTCACCCTGGAAGAATACCAGGCAAAGACCAAAGAAAACCAGACCGATAAAAATGGCACCCTGATCTATCTCTATACCCCGGATGCGGAAAAACAACATACCTATGTGGAAGCCGCCCGGAAAAAAGGATATGATGTATTGCTGATGGACTCGCCGATTGACAGCCATTTCATCCACCACCTGGAAATGAAGGGGGAAAAGATCGCCTTTAAACGGGTGGATGCCGGGGTGGTTGACCAATTGATAGAAAAAGAAGAGGCACAGGCCCACGCCCTCTCCGAAGAACAGACAGCCAGCCTGAAGACCATCTTTGAAACCGCCATCAACAACCCCTCCATGCATGTGACCATCGAAAGCCTGCCAGCCGACAGCATGCCGGTGACCATCACCGTGGAAGAATGGATGCGAAGAATGAAAGACATGAGCCGGTTAGGGGGAGGAATGGATTTTTATGGACAAATGCCAGACTCCTACAAAGTATCGATCAATGCCAATCACAAATTGGTGGAAAAGATCCTACAGGCCAATGAAGGGGATAAAACTAAAATAGCCAAGCATGCTTACGACCTGGCCTTATTGGCACAGGGAATGTTAAAGGGCGCGGATCTGACGGCGTTTGTAGAGCGGAGTGTGGAGGTGCTTTGAAGTTAACCGCAAAGACGCAGAGGCGCAAGATGGCGCAAGGTTCTTAGCGATCCTTTGAGTCCTTGTGACGTTGCGGTAAAGACCATTTACCTAAGCCACTACCTCCCCCGGCGCCTGTTTCGGTTCCTCGATCACCAGAAACTCCGGTTTGTCCTGACCCATCTGGATCAGTTCCTGGTATTTGGATTTCAGGCAGCGTTTAAAGCTGCCAACATAACCAGGTTTACGGAGATTTTCCGGATTAAGGGGAATGGCTTCGATGAGGTCATTGCCGATGAACATCATGAGTTGCATGGCGAAGAATTTTCTAATACAAAAAAACTTCATTTAACCATACAGGTCAATCCCAGTTTTGCTCGATTTTTTTGGTAAGATTACAAGCCCCGTTTGCATAAAATACGGAGCCGTTGGATTGCGTAAATCCGGCAAAAAACGAAACTGCTTCAGAGCCTTTGGCCGGGAACCCTTGTCATTTACCCGGTCGGTTGGCTTGAAGCAGTCTCTCCTTTAAGTGTTACTTTGGTGGCCTGGTATTAATTCATCCCCACGCTATATACCAGGCTGAAATAACGAAAATAATGCCCGCCTTTTTCATTGCCTTTTGCTATCCACTCTTCTCCATTCAGTTCTTTCGTATCATTCCCCCAGACGGCTTCGCCCAGGGCGATCAATGCATCATTGGTGTGTAACCTGAACCCGTAACGGCTGTTGCTGTCCAGCTTTACCTTTCCCAGGTTAAAATCAACCCAGGTGGGGTCGTTTACTTTCTTTATGTCCAACTCAGTGGTACCCAGTTCCGGGCCCCAGTTGTGTTGTTTTTCATCAAACTGGTGAAGGCTCATTTTAACCTTCCCTTCCCGGTGCACCATTTCACAGTAAACGCTAATCGTTTCCAACTCACCGGCGTGGTTGATGTGGAAGGTTTGACCAGCTATATGCTCTGATGGTTCTGCATGAAAATCGCCCAGCCAACGGCATCCATTGATTTGTAACTGGTCGATATGACGGGAACCCCCGTGTGGACGGATTGGGACTTTCATGGGTATGGATTTTTAGTTTTTCAAGAATTGGATCAGGTGATCCATTACGGGCATAAAGATTATCAATGAGAAACTGGGGGTTTATGACTTTGGTTAGGTTTTGGGGTGAGAAACTTCAATATCAGGGGGGCACCGCAGAGAACAAGAGGACGCAGAGGTACGCAGAGAAATAGTATTTTACTAACTAATTAGGTGAATATAGCTGGTTACGAAATACTCAATAATCTCTGCGAAACTCTGCGTCCTCTTGTTCTCCGCGGTGAATTCACTACTTCAGCTCAATCCCCGCAATTTTCCTCTCCCCACCCATTTCTTTTGAATTATAATAAAGGAACAGCTTCGCTTTTTTCAGGTTAGAAACCGACATCGCCTCTTGTATCCGGCACTCCATCAGCGATTTAGCCGTACCCTGGGCATCCGCATAGTTCCAGGTTTTTACCACTTGCCCACCGGCATCCCGAAGGGTAAGGCTGCGCGACTGCCCATTGGTGCCGCAATGGCTATAATAAACATACACTTTCTCGCCACTGGCATCCACCCGGATGGTCTTGAGCTCCTTATCGATATGAATATGCTGGCGAAGCAAAAGCTGGTTCCCCTGGTAAACCTCTACGGTATCACCCCCAAATGGAGCGGTAAAGGAATAAAGGGCAAGACCAAGAAGAAGGACCGGTAAGGACATCAGGGTTCTTTTAATAAGCGTTTTCATGATTGTAGTTTTAATGATGAAATCCGTTAACAACCCAAAGAAAACACCCGGAAAAGGAGGAAAATCCACGCTCTTGACCAGAGGTATCACCGGCTTGACAAGAGGACAAAACGCCCCGTTTTCAGGAAATCAACCGAAAAATACCGCCAAAAAAATTAGCTTAGTATTACTAAAATGATTAGTTTTGTTGTGGATTTCTAATTTAGAACCGGATATTGTAAAACCTAACTTTGTTTCCATGGCAAAAAATGCATCTACCCCCGAAAAAGAGGCTGCTAGCTCAGTCAACTCTGAAAAATTAAAGGCCCTCAAACTCACGATTGACAAGATCGACAAGGATTTTGGGAAGGGCAGCGTGATGATGATGAATGAAAAGGCCCATGTGGAACAGGAGGTAATATCTACCGGTTCTATCGGGCTTGATATCGCCCTGGGTATCGGCGGTCTTCCCCGTGGCCGGGTGGTTGAGATTTATGGTCCCGAATCCTCCGGTAAAACCACCGTGGCTACCCATGTCATTGCCGAAGCCCAAAAGCGGGGCGGTATGTGCGCCATCATTGACGCCGAACATGCTTTTGACAGCAGCTATGCCAAGAAACTCGGTGTGGATGTTGACAATCTCCTTATTTCCCAACCCGACTATGGCGAACAAGCCCTTGAAATTGCTGACCGCCTGATCCTCTCCGGTGCCCTGGATGTCGTGGTAATCGACTCCGTCGCAGCCCTGGTACCAAAAGGAGAACTGGAAGGCGAAATGGGGGATAGCAAAATGGGTCTTCAGGCACGCCTGATGAGCCAGGCACTGCGTAAACTCACAGCCACCATTCACAAGACCAATACCATTTGCATATTCATTAACCAGCTTCGTGAAAAGATCGGTGTCATGTTCGGTAACCCCGAAACCACCACCGGAGGTAATGCCCTTAAATTCTATGCCTCCGTTCGTCTCGATATCCGGAGAATGGCCCAGTTGAAAGATGGTGACAATGCCATCGGTAACCGCGTTAAGGTTAAAGTGGTAAAGAATAAAGTAGCTCCCCCCTTCCGCGCCGCGGAGTTTGATATCATCTTCGGAGAAGGAGTATCCAAAACCGGAGAGATCATTGACCTGGGAGTTGAACTGAATATCGTACAGAAAAGCGGATCCTGGTTTAGCTATAATAGCGACAAACTCGGACAAGGCCGCGATGCCGTCAAACAACTTCTCCTCGATAACCCCGAACTCGCCAACGAAATCGAAGGCAAAATCCGGGAGAAAATCAAGGAAATGCAAGGATAGGGGATAGGGGGGATGGTGAGAGGTGAATGGTCAATAGTGAATAGTCAATGGTGAGTAGTGAATGGTGAATAGTAACCAGTTAAACCTATTACCTAAAACAATTTTACACTATTCACCCCCCCCTCCCCCCCAACTCTTTCGAATTAAAACAGAAAATAGGGTTAGTAAAGACTTTTCTTTTAATTCGTATCGGCCGCTTCAACCGGAGCGGCCTTTTTCTTTCCCAACAACCAACTATTTCACCCATTCTCTCGTTTAGTCCAGTATAACAGTAGAGATTCCCCGCTTTCCGTATGGACCTCAATCCCCCCGGAATGCGCAGAAGACCAAGAAGTGAATGATTATTAATGAGTTAGCAGCTTGCCCCTTCACCAACGATTCCTTTTTACAAAAAATTCACAGATAAAAACACCATTCAATGTTTAAACATTGTATTTTTGGTTTCTGATTTGTAAAATAAACTGAGAGACGAAAACCATGCTTAACAGACCCTGGAAAAAAATAGTATTTGGCGGATTTATTCTGCTCCTTATCGGTGCCGGAATTTATTGGTATATCGCAACAGACACCTTCCGTGATACCAAAGACCGCGAAGCCGCTTTTACAGTGGAGGCCAACGCCCTGATCGAAGAATTCAAAACAGATAGCAAGGCGGCCAATCTCAAATACACCGAAAAGATCGTGGAAGTATCGGGCAAAGTATCTGCCACAGAAGCTGCCGACTCCTCGGTAAATATTAAAATGACGGATAATGCCGGAGGCTCCTATGTCATATTTGCCTTCCAGGATAAGGATATGGCCGAAGCCAGGGCCCTTAAAACCGGCGATCTGGTTTCCATCAAAGGATCATGTAGCGGGGGTATATATAGCTCTATCCTCGAATCCTGGTCCATTACCTTCAAAAGAAGCACCCTTTCCAAAAAACCATAACATCAAACATTTTTATTAAAAACCCCTTCACAAATGAAAAAAACAATTTTAGCGCTGGCCTTTATCTCTACCTCTCTTTTTGGATTTGCCCAAAAGAAAACAACCACCTCCGCTGTAGTGACTTTTGATGCCACTACCGCCATCGACGCCCTGCCCAAGGCTGAAAACAAAACCGTGATCGCGGCTATCGACCCTGCCAAAGGAACTGTGCAGTTTGAAGCCACTATCAAAAACTTTGCTTTCACCAACCCCATGATCCAGGACCACTTCAATGGCAAGAACTGGATGAACTCCGATGAGTTTCCCACCGCCGTATTCAATGGTGTTATCACCAACCTGAGCGAAGTGGATTTCAAAAAAGATGGTAAGTACACTGCCAAAGTAGATGGTACCCTGAGCATCCGTGGCAAAGAGTCAAAAGTAACTACTCCCGCTACCATCATCGTTAAAGGTGGTGCGATCCAGGCCTCCGCTGAATTCAGCATCAAACTGGCCGACTACTCCATCGAAGGAGCCCCCATCCAGGCCGGCAAAGTGGCTAAAGAACCCAAGATCACTGTATCCGCAGATCTGAAATAATATTTTGATACATGAGAGAAACAGGACGCCTCCGCGCAAGCGGGGGCGTTCCTTTTTTGCCTAATTTACATCCATGAGTACACGTATCATGAATGCCAAAAAAAGAGTGGCCCTCGTTGCACATGACAACAAAAAGAAAGAACTCGTTGATTGGGCCGTTTATAATAAAGCCGTCCTGGGCAAACACCGGCTCTATGCCACCGGAACCACCGGCTCCCTGCTGGAAAAAGCACTGGATCAATCCGTCACCGCCTTTTTGAGCGGACCTCTCGGTGGCGACCAACAAATTGGCGCCGCCATCGCCGAAGGAAAAATTGATATCCTGATCTTCTTCTGGGACCCCATGGAAGCCCAACCCCATGACCCCGATATCAAAGCCCTGCTCCGTGTAGCTGCCACCTGGAATATACCCGTGGCTTGTGATCGCGCCACCGCCGACTTTATCATGACATCCCCCTTGATGCATCAGGAGTACGAAGCTCTTTTACCTGATTACTCATCCTATTTAAAAAGAACAATCTAACCTCGCGCTCTTAGCGGTTAAATCTTACCGCCATGACGCCAGGGCGCCAGGGAACGCTAAGGAAAATAAACGAAATCAAATGGCATTCAATCTCCATACCCCCTTTCCGCCAGCAGGTGACCAACCACAGGCCATCGCACAATTGACCGAAGGCATATTGAATGGAGAAAAACACCAGGTACTGCTCGGTGTAACCGGTAGCGGAAAAACTTATACCATCGCCAACCTGATCCAAAATGTGCAACGCCCTACCCTGGTCCTCACCCATAACAAAACCCTTGTAGCCCAACTTTATGGTGAATTCAGGCATTTCTTCCCTGAAAACGCAGTAGAGTATTTCGTTAGCTACTATGACTACTATCAACCCGAAGCCTATCTCCCCGTCTCGGATACCTATATTGAAAAAGACCTGAACATCAATGAAGAACTCGATAAGCTTCGGCTTCGTGCCACCAGCAGCCTGCTTAGCGGACGAAGGGACATTATTGTAGTGGCTTCCGTGAGTTGTATCTATGGTATGGGCAACCCCACCGATTATGAGAACGGGATCATCCGTATCAACAAAGGTCAAACCATCTCCAGGCAAGGCTTCCTCCATGCCCTCGTCAACTCCCTGTACAGCCGCACCACCCTGGAATTTAACAGGGGTACCTTTCGGGTAAAAGGGGATACGGTGGATATTAACCTCCCCTATGTTGATTATGGTTATCGTGTCACTTTCTTTGGTGATGAAATCGAAGAGATCGAAAGCATTGAGGTAAATACAGGAAAAAGGATCGGGCTGATGGAAAATGCCGCCATCTTCCCGGCCAACCTCTACCTGGCGCCAAAAGATATCCTCCAACAAGTGCTCTATGAGATCCAGGATGAAATGAATGCACAGGTGGAGTATTTCAAGAACAATAATAAATTCATAGAAGCCCAGCGGGTGAAAGAAAGAGTAGAGTATGATGTGGAAATGATCCGCGAACTGGGTTACTGCAATGGCATTGAAAACTATTCCCGCTTTTTTGACCGGCGTAATCCCGGTACCCGCCCCTTCTGCTTACTGGATTACTTCCCAAAAGATTTTCTCTGTGTCATCGATGAAAGCCACCAGACCATACCCCAGGTCAGCGGTATGTATGGTGGTGACCGAAGCCGTAAACTGGTACTGGTGGATTATGGGTTCCGATTGCCTTCGGCCCTGGATAACCGGCCCCTCAATTTCCATGAATTTGAATCCCTGCTAAACCAGGTCATTTATGTCAGCGCCACACCCGATGATTATGAACTGGAAAAAACAGGCGGCGTAGTCGTTGAACAGGTTGTCCGCCCGACAGGTCTGCTCGATCCTCCCATTGAAATTCGTCCCAGTGTCAACCAAATCGATGACCTCCTTGATGAAATTGACCGGCGCATAAAAAAAGGAGATCGTGTACTCGTCACCACCCTCACCAAACGGATGGCCGAGGAAATGGATAAATACCTTCACCGCATCAATATCAAATCCAAATACATCCATAGCGAGGTAGATACCCTTGAGCGCGTAGAGATCCTTCGTCAACTGAGACTTGGAGAAATTGATGTATTGGTAGGGGTCAACCTGCTTCGTGAAGGACTTGATCTACCCGAGGTTTCCCTGGTCGCCATCCTGGATGCCGACAAGGAAGGATTTCTCCGCAATGAAAAATCACTCACCCAAACCGCCGGTCGTGCCGCCCGTAATGTTGACGGACTCGTTATCTTCTATGCCGATAAAATGACCGAGAGCATGCAGAAGACCATTGACGAAACCAATCGGCGTCGGGAGAAACAGATCGCCTATAATATTGAGCATAATATCACCCCACGTACCGTAACCAAGACAAAAGAACAGGTATTCAAACAAACCTCGGTGCTGGATATCAAAGGGTATGATCCTGCCAATCCTTATGCAGTGGCGCCTGATGGTGAATTGGTCTCCATAGCTGCGGAAGACCAGGAAGAATACAAGACTATCCCCCAATTGGAAAAAGCCATTGCCCGCATCAAAAAAGACATGGAAAAAGCCGCCCGCGATTTAGACTTTATGGAAGCGGCAAGGCTGAGGGATGAGATGTTTGGGATGCAGAAGAAGCTGGAGGAAATGAAAGCGTAGGTCCCCTGTCCCCCAAAGGGTGCCTTATTCCGCGGTGAAAAAATACCTAACTTCAATCCCATGGAACCCCACGCCAACCTCCACAAAGAACTCGACATCATCCAATCGGTCATCAACCGCATGGCCAACAACTCCTTCCTCGTCAAAGGCTGGGCCATGACATTAATATCAGGGCTGCTCGCATTTGGGAAAGATGTGATCATGGCCGACAAAGCCGGAGTTTACTACCTGCTGATGATGCTTGGGATACTCCTTCCGTTCTGGTGGCTTGATGCCTATTACCTGAAACAGGAAAGAGCTTTTCGCAAATTATATGATAAAGCCATCCGCGACCCGGATGCCAAAGAAAGGTTACAATACAGCCTAAACCCACAACCCATTCAGAAAGAACTAAAAGGTACAACAGCCACCATGATGACCGGGGCCGTAAGCTATTTTTATATCCCTTTGCTGTTATTGATTTTTGGGGGCATTATACTGAAATTAACAGGCAACCTCTAAATTAATGTTTCTCGCTGCGGGCGCCAAGAACATAGCGGGCGCGGCGAGGAACTGATACTTTCAATTCCAATGAACGACGCCAAATCAGAACGCGACGAAATCTTTTCCCTCCTCGCCTACGCCCTCGTGTACCGCACCTGGCAACCCGATACTATTCCCTTCCCGCAACGAAGAGGCTATAATATCGGCGCCCTCCTGGTTGACCCCAACTATAAACCCGTGGCCTATGATCTCAACTGTGTCAACTCCACCGGCAATGCCACCCAGCATGGAGAAGTAAGGGTCATCACCCGCTATTTGGAACAAACCCGGAGTTTCCTGCTGGATGGATACTCCCTTTATGTCACTTTGGAACCCTGTATCATGTGCGCAGGCATGATCACCATGACCTCGATTGACTGGGTGGTATATGGCCAACATGACGTGGCCTATAGCAAAGCCTTCGAAAGGATATTCAACGGATCGGGGGTCCCCGAACATCCCCGAACAGTGGAAGCCATTCCCTCCACACTTGACTTCTGCGCGCAATTGGATACGGCCTATCAGGAATACCTGCAAACCGCCGAAGAAAAAATACTGGCCAAGTTCCTCGCCTCCGAAAAAGCCCGGGCAATCTTTGAATCTGCCGAAAGCGCCTTCCGGGGTTTTGTTCCTGTCCATGAAGAAAATAAAAAAGTGCTTGAACAAGCCCTTCACTTTTACCATTCAACCTGATCACTATGACAAAGAAAAATGTCAAAATTGACAAGGCCTTTATCGACGCGCCTTCCGGCGTGCTAAAATCGCATGAAACCACGGTAAAAAACCTGGACCTCAAAAAGGCCAAACCCAGTGTCTTTATCGGGAGTGCTACCGAATCACATGTGGTGGCCAAAAAGATCCAATCGCTGTTTGACCCGGCCGTGTTTGAAGTGGATACCTGGAAGATGGATATTTTCGGGCAAAAAGATTCCGATGGCGATGCGCTCACCAATGCCGAACAACTCAAGAACTTCACCGATATCTATGACTATGCCATTTTTGTATTTACCCCGGATGATAAGCTTATCAGCCAGACCAGAACCGATCTGGATAGCGGCGAGGAGTTAAAAGCCTATGCCACCCGGCACAATGTGGTTTTTGAGTTTGGCCTCTTCCTGGGAAGACTCGGCGCGGAAAAGAGTTTTATTCTTTATGATGATGATGTCAGAGAGTTCATTGACTACTTTTTTACTGATCTGAAAGAGAACCTCGATGACCAGCTCCCCACAGGAAGAAAAGCCCGTCGATTTTCCATTGAAGCCCACAGTTACCGGGGTCGATTTTTGGAGCATGTAAAATCAAAAGGCGAAATAGCGGCCTTTGATGAAGAGGATCTGGCCCGGACCGTGGCGAAATTAAGCGAGCGCATGTTGCAGCGTACACAGGAAGTTAGTCTGGGTTTTTTGCCTTCTACCTCCCTGGCCAAGGGCTATTACAAAAACTTCATGGGACGTATCCTCGCCAGTTTGCACGCCATTCATTTCCCCGAAACCGATGGCCATGAGTCCCTGGAATCCTTTCGCAAACTGGCGCAAAATGACCCTGGTGTCAAAGCCATGCTGAATATTCTAAGCGCGAAATCCATCACAGAAGTCCGTATTGTGATCCCCGATGATCTTGTCATGGCGCAGTATGAGGATTTCAAGCCTATTCTTAGCCTGCCTGAATTTGATACCGGTCCGATCCCTATTTCTGGAGAAAGACCAAAAACCGTTTATTATTTAAAGAAAAGTGTGGGTGATGCGGGGCCTTTTGTTATTTATGATATCCCAACTACGATGAATTCCTCCATTGAGGCCATTCACATGACCACCGAGCATAAGGATATCCGTGAACTGCTGTCGGAAAAAGAAAGAAGGAACTTTTTAAAGGCCATTCTCCATATCATCCAGGAGGCTTCTTCTCAGCCAGGGAAGGAAAGGTTGAGGGAATTGGTGAAGTTGATCAGTTGGGAGGAGTTTATTAGGGAAACGGGGATAATTTACCGCTGAGAACAAGAGGGAGCTGAGTTACGCAGAGGTTTTTTACCGCAAAGGCGCGGAGACACGAGGGAGCGCAAGGGAATAGCGTAACCTGGCGCCTTTGCGCCTTAGCGGTAAACCCAAAATATAGTCCCAAAAGTTTAATGGTTATTCCTCTCCTCATACTTCTTCCGCAACTCCCCCGCCAATGCCGCCGTATCATACCGGTAATCATCTTCGGTTCTGATGATCTTCTCGACTTTAACCCGCGTCAGCAAATAGCCTCCTTTTTTGGCAAAGGGCGGTGGGTTCTTTCCAAAGGCCGAATCCGCCCGTACCCGAAACTCCAGACTATCCCCCTCCCGCACATTTTTAAAGATCCGGAGGGACTCCGGAGTCATTTCAGAAGAATCATACCGCTGATAAAACGGCCAGCGATCATGTGTATCACTCAAAAGGGAATCATTGAAATACTGGGCAACCTGCATCCGCAACCAGTTTCCTTTCTGAACCGGGTCACCTACCCCGGCATCCGCTACCTTAAACTCCATTCCCTTAGATTGGGGTTTAAAAGTCACTGGCCGATCCGGTTTATCCCGACAGGCTACCCATCCGGTCATCAGCAATAAAATAAGCACCAACCTGGTCATTTCTATTGATTTCCGTGACTTATGATTTCTTCGTAAAAACAGCTTTGATGGTCCAGTCATCCGTCAGCGTGGCATCCGAGGTCTTAAGAATGGTCAAACCGCCATCCTTCCCCAGGGTCCAGATCTCCGTATTGGTGTATTCCACTTCTTCCGGTTTGTTCTCAAAACTAATGGTGCCCGTGATGATCATGGTCTTCTTCACCGCATCCATTTTGACCACGTAATCGCGTTTGCGGTTATTGCTGGTTCTCACGAAATGACTTCCATTGACCGGCAGGGTGATGGTGCTGGTCGTGGTATTATCGCCTCCGGCCGGCGTCACCCGTGTAATGGAAATTGAATCCCTGGTTTGTTTTACGGTGATAGACTGGGCAATGGCATTCAGGTATTCCTTCCCATCCACCATTTCCTTGCTTTCAATGTCATATTGGCCACTGAAATCCTGTGCATGCATCACGGAGGTTAAAGTCATCATCAGTCCCAGGAAAAAAATATTCTTCTTCATATTCATTCGTTTTTATGCTTTTTAAATTTTTTACTTTTGAATCGTTAACAAGACCTTTTGCACCGATTCGCTGCTGGTACCAATCATGATCTCATAATCACCCGGCTCGACCTGGAATTTCATACTGGCAGTCCAGTGCTTCAGCATTTCATCGGTAATGGAAAATTCAACGGTTTTGGTTTCTCCGGGAGCGAGTGAGATTCGTCTGAAACCCTTCAACTCCTTAATGGGACGAACAACAGATTCTCCCGTTTTCTGGTGGATATAAAGTTGCACGATCTCGTCTCCGGCGTAGGTACCGGCATTGGTGATATTGACCGATACTGTGCGTCCATTAAGTTTGGCTTTGTCATAGATATACCGCGTGTAACTCAGTCCATGCCCAAAGGGAAACAAAGGGGTGTTTTTCTCGGTGGCGTATTCATAGTACTGAGAGGTAGGTTTTCGGTTATAGGTGATGGGTACCTGTCCGGCTGATCTTGGCACACTGACCGTGAGTTTACCGGAGGGGTTTACCTCCCCAAACAGGATATTCGCAAAGGCATTTCCCGCTTCCTCACCCATAAACCAGCCATCTATAATGGCGGGGGCGTATTTAGCGATCCAGTTGATCGAAAGCGGGCGGCCATGCATCAGGTAAACCACATAGGGTTTGCCCGTGGCATGAATGGCTTTGACCAGTTCTTCTTGCTGACTTTGCAGGTCAAGGGTCACCATATCTCCAAAGTGATTGGTCCAGGCTTCGCGACTGAATTGTTCATTTTCTCCGATGGCTAGCACTACAAAGTCAGACGCATTCGCCAGCATCACGGCTTCGGCGATCAGCTTTTCATTTTCCTCCCGGGTGGGGAGGATCAGCGAATCAATAAATTGATAGTTGTTCTGGGAAATGGAGTCCCCATTGAGAGTTAACCGAACACCGGGTGCATAGCTTACCTGGACACCTTTGTTTTGCAAAC
Source organism: Chitinophagaceae bacterium (assembly GCA_041916555.1). GTDB lineage: Bacteria > Bacteroidota > Bacteroidia > Chitinophagales > Chitinophagaceae > SpSt-398. Next base: position 25,016 of record JAYRZH010000009.1, read on the forward strand.
CCTTCAGGATCGAGATATTTTGGGAAGGTTGTCCGGAATAATCCCCCAGCAGGTTGATATTCCCCATGGGACCGATCACGGCAATCCGTTTATATTGATTCTTTTCGATGGGAAGTATTTTCCTTCCCCCCTCTCCCCCCCGGGGAGAGGGGCCGGGGGTTAGTGGCCCATTTTTCAACAACACCATACTCTCTTCCGCGATCTTCAAGGCCATTTTCCGGCCCTCTGTCTTCTTATTAAAATCCAGCGCCTTTTGCAGATCAATATCCCCTTCTTCAAACAATCCCATCTGAAACTTCAGCCGAAGCACTTTGGCCACGGCACTGTCAATCGCCGCCATCGGAATTTTTCCTTCTTTGACCAGGGCGCTCAGGTATTTATAATTTATACCATAGGGCAGATCAATTTCCACTCCGGCGGTAAAGGCTTTCAGGGCGGCGTCTTTATTGTTATCGGCAAAATGGTGTTTCTGGATCAGTTGATCAATGGCAAACCAGTCGGATACCACCAGTCCCCGGTATTTCCACTCCTTACGAAGCACATCCTTTAGCAGCCATCGGTTGGCATGTGAAGGAATCTCCATCACTTCGTTGTAGGAGGCCATGATGGCGGCGGGTTGTGCCTCGCGAATCACGAGCCGGAAAGGTTCCATATGGTATTCACGCAGGGTCCGTTCCGAGAGGTTCACCGGACCGGTATTGTTACCACTCTCCGGTTGACCATGACCGGTATAGTGTTTTAAGGTTGCGGCCACATGTCCAGGCGCGATACGGGTTTCATTTCCCCCTCCTTTGGAGGGGGTTAGGGGGAGGCCTCCTTGAAATCCCCGCACGACGGCTGTACCGATGGCGCCATTCAGGAAGGGGTCTTCGCCCCAACATTCGCCTGTGCGACCCCAGCGCGGGTCACGCACAATATCCACGACCGGACTCAGCACCATGCTGGTTCCCCGACTCCTGGCCTGGTTGGCGATAAAGCCATAGATCTGACGCATCAGGCTGGTATCCCAGCTACAGGCCATGCCGATGCCGTGGGGGAATACATCCACATGACGCTGGACCAGACCATGATGGGCTTCGTCAATAAAAATAGCCGGGATACCCAGTCGGGTCTTGGTCCGCAGGTATTGCTGCAGTCGGTTACGACGGGCGATGGTTTGCTCCATGGTCTCGTCGAAGGCCGGGTTAAGCATACTCGCGCCTTTGCCATAGATGGAATCCAGTTTTTTCGGATTCCCAAACAGCGCATCATCCAGTTTCGGCCGCCCGGCATGCCCGCTTTGGAGTTGCACTACTTTTTCTTCTAGTGTCATCCGCTTCAACAGGTCGGCTACCCGCTTCTCCAGGGGTTGTTTCGCGTCCTTGTACACTGGAGTCGTCTGCGCAGGCGCAGTAAAAAAAAACAACAAACTAAACAGGCCAAAAATCAGGGGTCTGAACATAACTATCACTTCCTTTAGATGAAACCCTGAATTTCGGATGGGAAATCAAGATCAGTGAGGAAATTACACGGTTGGGTGGTGGAGGTTGATGGTTGGGGAGGTTTCAGGAGAGCGTAAAGGGGTGGAACCAGCTCATTATCGAACTCCACAGGCGTGGCGTAACGAGGGTCGGGTTGATGATCGCAGATCACTACCTCACCCAAACTTATACCTTCGCTCCTCCGCTGTCTGTATCCAGTCAGCCTGCTCTTCCTTCACCAGGTACACCCCGCCTTTACCTTTCAGGTATTGCCACCACAATGCTGACCGGTCTATCAGGTCAAGCTGATTTATTTGCTGAAGGGTTGTGGCCTCAATAAACTCCGCTGCATTTTCATACTCCGCCAATAATTCCATACTTAGCATTTCTTCTTTATCATCAATCAGCATCACCTTCGCAGTCATTGTTCCGTCTTCGTGTTGTCTGATCGTTATCTTGTTCTTGTTCTCAATCACATTTCCTTTTTCTTCCAGTGTTGCTAGTAGTTCCTGTTTATTCATATACTTTTTATTCCAACCAACATTCAACGACTCCCTCTCCCGTCGGTGAGGGCAAGTTTAAACCTCTAACTACTTTAAAACTCTGGGTGAGGCTCCTGACTCACTTTACCTTCTTCCTAATCACCCCCCACATCTTCTCCGCCACAAATAAATTGCCTGTACGGTTAAGATGAACTCCATCATTCGTCAATATCCCTTTATCTGCATTTGCATCATTATTCTTTTCATCATATTTCACAAAATCCTTCCTTAAATCCACAAGCGGACACTTGAACCGTTTTGCAATTGCCCTTATCGAATCCGCACATTCATTCAATCCTGCATCCAGTTTGTTGACATAGTTCTTTTTCTCTCCCACCACTCCCGGCGTACACACAATAACTTTTATACTTTTTTCCTGTAGCTGCTGCAGTATCGAACTATAATGCCAGCTAAACATGATCTTATTGCTATCAGTTACAAACTTTCCATGCCATACATCATTCACACCGATCCAGATCACTACAGCATCCGGGTTTTTAGAGAGCACATCTTTCTCCAATCTGTTGTATAAATTTTCAACCCGGTGCCCGCTGATCCCAGCGCCGATCAACTCATAGTTATCGGCTTTTCCTTTTGCCTGGATGATTGAATCCATCTTTGTAATGTATCCATCTTTACCAACCGCCGCCTGCGTTATCGAGTCGCCAAAGAAGATGATTTTCTTTTTACTCTTCCAGGAAAATCCAACTGCAGCAATGGCTATCATCCATGCTACTAATAAAATGGCAATCTGCTTACCTTTTGTGATCATTGTGTAATTTTCTAAATGTTATCTGTTATTACTACCTGTCGTGATTAATACGTGTTGTTCCTAACGCCGGTGTTCCACCAACCATTCCTCTTATTACAACAGTTATGTTTGCAAAGCGGGGAACAGTAGATGCGGTTAAAGCAAATGTGGTTAGCACAGTGTTGGGATTGTTGGCTGCTCTAACTTGAAATGTATATGCACTATTATACAAACCGGGATATGATTTATATTCTGTGTAGCTTTTGTATGCAAGATTACTCACTTCATTCACTGTCGTAGATGTTGACAGTGTAATGTTTAATGGTGTACTATTCGGTGAAAGATTAATGAATCTTATTCCAGCCGTGCTATCCGTTCTGTATGGAATATCTTCTTTGATAATAACCGCCTCTCCTCTCTGCGTCAGTGTATCACCGCAAAGAAATACAGAGTATACCTCTCTGTCAAGCGTATTGAACTTAACAGGAGAAACATAATAGGGATTTAACGAATCACCTGTGGGCCAGAAGTATAAATTGTTTTCACCCGCTACTAATGCCATTTGTGTACCATTAGTATTAAGGTTGCCAATAGTAGTGGCATTGCTGCCAAGCTTTGCTGATTTACCATTGATCTTGAAATTGCCTACCGTTAATGATGTGAGTGGCGTGGTTTTGATCTCTTCTTTCTTACAAGAGGAAATAACGATTAAACTAATCAGTACAATCAGCGTAATCTGTACTCGTATCTGTTTCATGTTTACTTGTTTTATTTTTTAATTATGTGTGCTCCTTTCATCATTTCTTCTTCTTTTTTATCCTTTTCCTGTTATCTTTTATATTCATCATTACTACTATCGGTGGCATTTGCGGCTTATCATTTTCCTCCTTCGTCTGCGGTTTTGCAACCAGCATGCTCAATGCTATAATGGGTACAATCATGGAGTTTTCTTTTTCTCCGGCCACACCTGCTCCAATGTTTTACTCTCGTACAACACCCCCGCTTTCATCACATACTTTATGCTGATTGTATTACGTATATCTTCTAATGGATTTTTATCGAGGATAATCAGATCCGCAATTTTTCCTACTTCAATCGAACCAAGATCTTTTTGAACACCCAAGCCCTCTGCGGCAGTACTGGTTGCAGTCTTTAATGCTTCATAATTGGTGAGACCACCCATTTGCAAAGCCCAGATTTCATAATGAGCAATAAAACCAAATCTTCCATGACTACCCATCATGATTTTTCCTCCTGCTTTATTAATAGAAGCAATAATTCTCGTTTTATACAAGAATCCGGTATCAAGCTTACTATCATTTATTTCCTTCTTCAAATAGTTTTTCATGTCGGAAGGAAGTAAGGCAGCGTTTTCATTCAGAAACGATTGTCCATATAGCTTATGAAAATATTCTTTACAATTCGATTCACCTGTCTGCAATGTAGGTGTTAGATAAGTCCCTGATTTTGCAACCAGGGTAAAAAAATCATTGTAAACCTCCCCAAATAATGGCATATGCTCTATACAAGTGGAACCATCTTTGATCATAGCAAGCCAATATAACGGATTTGGCTCTTCTTCATTGGTCATATTTACACCCGCCTCTTTGCAAGCCAGTAACAATAATTGCCTTTCTAATCTTGTCCCTAATATATATTGCTTAATAAAGCCGGCTCCCATTTTCTTCTGATTGCTAACAATTATTTTAGCTTCCTCTATACTGGTTAATTTGTACCGAGGCTGAATTGGATTCACTGCGCTATATGCACGGGGACCTATCATTTGACCAGCATTTATTAATTCACTACTTGCAAATAAATTGGAGCGATCAAAAGGATCTCTTATGGTGGTCAATCCATAAGCTAAATTGATGAGTGGCTTCCATGATTGTTGAGAAATTATACCAGGAGGGACATCTCCATTGATATACATGTGATTGTGCATGTCAATTAAACCAGGAATAATAGACTTGCCTTTTAGATCAATAACTTTAGCTTCTTTCGGAATGATTGCTTTCTTTGAATCTCCTACATAAGTAAATCTGCCGTTTTTAATCAGCATCGTACCATTCTCAATAACATTGGTATGCCCCATGGTAATGATCCGGGCATTGGTCAATACAATAATACCTTTGCCGTACAAGCTTGGTGCTTTCAAATTAACTTGCAATGTTTCTACCGGGATATCAACTTCAATCACATTTGATGTAGGAAGCCCGGTATGAGATTTATTTGGCGCTTTTCCTTCTGCCGCTTTAATTATTTTATCTGGAGTTATTCTACAGTATTTGTTGGCTTCAACCCAGCCCAATGTTCTACCTCCCTCTTCCCAGCAAGGACTCATCCCACCTCTTGCAAACCTGATTAATATTTCTGGTAAAGTATCTATTGAATTTGTTTCAACAATTCTCTTGTTGATAAGGGGAACCAAATACAGATTATCATTATAACTGAAAACAACATATTCTCCATCAGGGGATTGTTTTGTTTGAGTAATGGATTGGGCAATTTGATTGGCCATTTTAGTAGAGAGAACAATTTTCTTTTGATGCCCTTCAATAGCCTGATATACCAGCAGTTCCAAGGTCTTTGCTTTTGTATTACTCTTATTGGATCTGTAGACGATGCCTTTATTGTCATTAGTAAATCCGGGATGATTTAACAGCGGCACACTATCGGCAACCAATTTTACAGATCTGTCTTCAATAGATATAATTTGTATTTGAGCGTCATTGGCGTTTGCTCCAATCTTATCACAAGCTTTAGTAAGAACTATAGTTCTCCCATCGGGCGACCAGGATGGATTCAAATATGTGCCGGCAACATTAGTTAGTTGTTCAGGCTCACCTCCATTTGAATGAATTTTCCAAACATGCCCTTCTTCTTTTTCTTTCCAGGTAATGTAAGTGATCCACTTCCCATCGGGTGAATAGCTTGGCTGAAATTGTCCTGTATTTTGCTCAACTAAAACCCGGGGCACGCCATTGGGCAGATCTTTAATATAAATTCTGTTTAAAGCAGAAAACACAATATGCTTACTACTAGGACTGCGATTAATAGAACCAATATATTTAACCTGGAATGGATCGATAGAAACCCTGGATGTATTATAGTTTAAAGATCCCATGTCTATCTCTACACCAGCCACGAACGGGATAATCATGTTATCGCCGGATTCAGTGTTGATTCGATGAATTTTGCCACCATATCCGATGTATATATCTTTTGAATCATTGGAAAAGCAAGCATTTTGAGCAATAGGTGAGACAGATTGAATGTGGAATGGCGCCAATAATTTTTGCTTGCCATTATCCAAATCAATTCCCCACAGACTATCTAAAGATTGGGAACCCTTATTGTCATTATATTTTATATAACAGAGCCACTTATTATTCGGGGACATTCTAATACTACTAATTTCCGTTCCATTCAATTCTTTATTAAAATCAAAAACAGTGATTTTGTCCCGTGTGTTCCTATTATATTTAATTAACTTATCGCTTCCTTCAACCTTGCCGATAAAATACAAATAGTTGGAGTCAGTGGAAAATTTTACAATCTGAGATATATCGCTTTTTGCCCCTGCTCTAACACCAGTGACATGATATGTGGTAGTGTATCCAATACTGATTTCCTTACTATTCGATAGCCAAATAACCCTCGCGCCTTGACTAATTTTACCGTCACTCAATTCTTTATGAAAAGTACCTGAAGTATCCATTACATGTAATCGGCCCATTCCTGTCGCATAACTACCATAAGCAATATATTTTCCATTTAGAGACCATGCAGGGGAATAATTTATGGCACCCCCCCTGGTTAATTGCCTAGCATTACCACCTGTTGCAGGAATTGTAAATAGCTCACCTAAAAAACTGCACACTAATGTTTTTCCATCGGGAGATATATCAAGATCGATATAGCTGGCTTCGTCCGTTGTAAATAATATGGTACGCTCTGGCTTTATAGGAAGCGTGGAAAAGTCCTTCGGAAAAGATCCTTTCATCCTTCCTGATAGTTTGTCACCTTGCGCAACGGCAAAAAAACATAAAAACGAAAAAAAGAATATAGAAACTATTTTCATCAGTAATTAATATTTCCAGTCTGGGGTTCATTCAGGCATCACAACCATAACAGAAGTTATTTAATTGGTTTCAGAACCAAATCAAAGTAGCCAGGAGTAGTAGTTATTTTCATTTCCTGAGATTGAAAACCTGGAAATGTTACAACTAATACATCACCAACCGATACTTTGATAGTAGCAATGCCTTTCTGTGAAGTACTTTGCGTTTCTTTCGTCCTTTTGTTAAGCACAGAAACGCCATTGAGAGGTTTTTTATCTTCAGATGAAACTCTGACTAGCTTCTCAAAAACGAAACCTTCCCAGTTAACGTGTGGAACTCCATCCCAGTTAGCACCATAAGTAGGACGGCTCTCCTTCATGAGGGCAAGAATTTCTGCATACCCTTTATTATCCGGTGCAAACGATAAAGCCTTAGTTTGCCATTCAATCGCTTCGTCTCTCCGCCCAATTTTGTATAAAAGGTTGGCGTAAGTATCCATAAAATACTTATTCTCCTTCGGATAGGAAGCATTAAGAAGTTGCTCCATAAGGGCTGTTGTTTTTCTTAACAGTTTCATATCTGTACACTTTACAAACGTATTCCAACAAATAACATTAATGCTCTGTCCCATCGACAATACATCCTTTGGATATTTCTTAAGTTTCAGATATGTATATTTTTCGACGGCCTCCTCATTCGAAAATCTCGAATACCATTCTATGCGGGCTGTGTACATGGCCCGCTCAGCGATCTTCTTACCATGCTTATCATAAAGTAACCTCTTAAGAGTTTTCCAATCTGCTTCTCTTGTGTCCAGGCTCAATCCAGACTGAAACATACCGGTCATGCGTCTTCCGGAGCCCTTTGCCTGTTCAACCAAAAATGGTTTGACGGTTTCTCCCTGCACGATTTTATCGATAACCCGTGCAGAAAAACCATCTTCGTTCATTACTTCATCAATTTTTTTCTCATCCTTTAAAAAATATTGAAAAAACTGGTGTTTGCTGGAAAGATTTAATGATGCCCAGTATTTGATATTCTCTCTAGTATACCTTTGCTTAGGTTCAAGCCCAATCACATACTCCTTATAAGTCTCCATCAATTCCCTTCTCATTGCAGTATCTAATCGGGACGCTAATTGAATCATCAAAGGCAATTCTTTAAAGTCAATACTCCCTTTTCGATACTCCGCAATAAAGTTTTTGAGCTTTTCAGCCCCAGTGAGATAAATTCTACCTGGTTGGATACTCGTATGAGCTATGTTTATGAAATCTACCGGGTTCTTATAGCCCGTCTGCAGATTAGTGAGTGCCCCCAGGGGATTGAGAAATAAAAGACTCGGGTAAGCCGTTATATCAAATTGCTTAATTATGTCTTTTGCATCATCATACCATTTTCTTATTTCTTCATTGTCATTCTTTGTTTGGTCCTGCTGCACTTTAATTGAAATAAATCTCTCATTGAAATATTTACCAACAGTTTCATTCACAAAAACATTCTTGTCCATTTCCTTGCACGGCCCACACCATGTTGCCATTATATCGAGGAAGATGTGTTTGTTTTCGGCTTTGGCTTTTTGTTTTATTTGTTCCCAGGAAAGGCCGGTGGCCCATTGGATACCGGTTGTTTGGGCGTTTACCATCGTTGTCAGGCATAACATTGCCACTAAACATGAATGTCGTTTCATTTGTATTATTTTTAATTAATTATTGTTTGACAAATACCCCGTTCACTTCCCATCCTTCAGGATCCTCTATCGATTTGACATTGTAGAATAATTGTCGCCCGTCTGTCGACAGGCTTAAGGTAGCAACCCTTGTATAAGCGATTTTGGAATCATTACCGGGCTCATACACTGCATTCCTGAGCTCCAATGCTTTTTTATCGATGTCCCAGGTCAGGGTTTTTATTGATTTTCGGTTGTCTGTTGATGATCTGCCCTCTCTTGGTTTTCCATCCATCGGGTAAGCTACTGTGATATTTCTCCCATCAACCTCCTTTCTCTCAAGACTGATCTCGTTACCGTATTGACTTATGGTGATCTCCACCGGAATGTTATTTGCATACGCTTTACCATTAGCTTGTTTTTTTTCCTTGAGTTTCCAGTGTCCGGAAAAATTGGTCTGTGTAAACGCATTCATAATAAGCATCAGGCCAATTAATGTCATAATTATCTTTTTCATCTGTAATAAATTTGTGTTAACCCCAGGGCTAACGAGTTAATATGTCTATAAACATTTTTGTTCTTTAACAATGTAAAGCCGTTCAATTTTGAGATTGGATCCAGGAGATCGATTTAATACCCCGGCGTCTGCACCAAATTCGGGCCCTTTAATAATTCACTATATGGAATAGGATACAATGCCTGGTAAGGTTGCCAAACAGTAGTGCCTGCTGATTTAATTGGTGTAATGATTGTCATCACCTCATCAATCTTACCGGTACGTTTCAGATCGAACCAGCGATGGCCCCATTCGCAGAATAATTCATGGCGCCTTTCATCCAAAATTTTATCCAGTAATGCTGATTGGCTGATGCCGGAATTTGTTGTACCAAGCAAAGGAAGATTTGCACGTTTACGAATGGAATCCAGATCGGCAATGGCTCCAGATAAATTTCCCTGCTTTGCTCTTGCCTCTGCCCTAATTAAATATTGCTCACCCAAACGTAACACCATGAAATATTCACTCAATGTAGCAAGCGAGGTCACTACACCATTCGAGGCAATTGCATCCTTTTTATATTTGAATGCAAAATATACACTGTCCTTACCGCCACTAGCAACATTATACACAACCCTATTAACCCAGTTACCAAGAATTGCTCTCACATCGTTTGACTCAAAGCTGCTGCGGAGATGTTGGCTAAGAAAAACAGGGTTGTTAGCTCCAGGGCCTGTAGTTGGAACGTTTAAAACACTGCCTTCAACCGTATTTAAGTTTGCGGATGTTGGTTGAATTTGCCAGATTGCTTCGCGACTGTTTTTTAGAAACGCATTATTAAGGGAAGGAAGAGGACCGAATAATGCTGTATTAGCAATTACTGCGTTTGCTGCTTCTTCTGCCTTTGCCCAGTTCTCCGTTTTTCCCATACTTCCCAGGTAGAGATATACTCTGGCTAACAATGCTGTTGCAGCCCATTTGGTTGGCCGCACCCGTTCAGTCGTAACAGCAGTAAGCTTACCATCTAAAAAATTTGTGCTTAATAATGTTTCTGCCTCTTTCAAATCTGTAATAATCTGCTCATACACTTGATCTTTGGGAGACCTGGAAAGCATGGTATTGACATCCGCATCTGTTGTTAAAGCAAGTGGTGTATCTCCAAAAAGATTGACCAGGTAGAAATAACAAAAAGCCCGAAGAAATTTCGCTTCTCCCAATAATTGTTGCTTAACCGCTGGCGTAAGTGTTCCTGATTTGTTTAAACCTTCAATAGCATCATTGCATCTGTAAATAAATTGAAAGAGGGGAATCCAGGCTTCACCTCCAAGACTTAAACTTGGCTGACTTATAAGTTGATTATTATAGGAAAAAAATAAATTTCCGGAAGTACTTATCGTTACCAATTCATCTGCACTAAGCCCCGCAAGTAAATTAATAGAGCCAGGATGACTTACTCCCTGAAACGGCGCACCATTCATCTGATCGTAAAATCGATTAAATATGGCAATAGCAGAGCCATCGAATGCAAAAACGCTTGTGCCAGTGATTTGATTGGATGGAGGATCGGTTTCTACTAGTTTGCGGCAGCTACCGCTGATTAAGCTGATTATCCAGATTATTATTAATAGTCGTTTCATGTTGTAATATTTTATTATTTAGTCCGTCATTTCGACGAAGGAGAAATCTCATCGTCCGTTAGGGATTTCTCCTTCGCAGATTCGCAGCTGCGCTGCCCTGCTCCTTCGAAATAACGGGTTTGGTTAGAATTCAATATTCGCACCCACCGTTATCATTCTCAACGGCGGCATTCCTGTTGCTCCGCTTTCAGGATCTATTCCTTTATACCTAGTAATTGTTGCCAGGTTTTGTGCATGTGCATATAAGCGGGCACTGCTGAATGCATTTTTAGGTATCCATTTTTTTGGCATTTGCCAGCTAAACGAAACGTTCTTTAATCGTATAAATGAAGCATCGTAACTGTAAAAAGCATCAGTAGATCGTACAAGATCGTCGGCTGTGGATGCGTGGTAACGGGTTGCATGTGCGATATCACCTGGCTTTTGCCAATGATCCAAAACAGAAACAGGCTGATTGCTTGAGGATGAGGAAAACCGTCCAGGCCAGTTAGACCCATTATACCAAATCATGTCCCTTTGTCCCTTCCTCCTGACAAATTGAATCAAAAAATCCAATGTAAAATTCCCAATCGACAAAATGTTAATTAATCCCCCATAAAACCTAGGATTTAGGTCAACAAACTCCTCTGACATTCGCGTTCCAATACCCAATCTAGGATTGCTGTTTGCGTCGAAAACAAACGACACTCCTGTAGCCGGACCTACACCAGCATATTTTACCACATATTCAAAGCCAAGTGGCTGACCAACAACTACACCATTTGAAGGATTTGTGTAGCTGGTATTTTCTATTCCTGGGAAGCTAATTAATTTATTTCGTGGAATCGTCAGGTTAGCACTAGTTGTCCAAGTAAAATCTTTAGACTTGATATTCTCAGTATGAAGTGTAAATTCCAGCGAAGTATTTTGAACTGTGGCCGGCCAATTCTTAATTATGGTAGAATTTGCCATTGCAGGCAGCGAATAAGTTACTAGCTGATTAGAGGAACGGTTGCGGACATAAGTAAATCCAAGGTTGATCCTATTATTAATTAAACCAAGATCTAAACCAGCCTGCAATTTTCTTGTCTCCTCCCATTTAAGGTTGGGGTTAGCAGCCCCATTGCCAGGAGTAAAGCCAATTCCAGCTGTCCCCTGATAAGGAATAATTGGGTTAACAACTGAGTAAGTGGTAAGAAAGCTGAAAGGCCGAATCTGGTCATTACCTGTTATACCATAACTTGCTCTAAGTTTACCAAAACTTAAAAAAGGAATTGCTTTCTGAATTCCAATTTCATCGCTGAATATCCAGGATCCGCCTGCACTCCAGAAATTATTGAATCTTTCATTTGGTCCAAACTTGTTGCTACCATCCCTGCGGGCGGTAAAGTTGAAAATATATTTTTTATCCCAGGTAAAATTGAAACGACCGAATAATGCGTTGTAGCGCTCAGTACTGTTGTACGAGTTTCCTACAGTTACTGTGGTAGCTGCAAGCATTGTTCCCATTAGCTGATCGGAAGGAAATCCAGTACCTGAAATCCTGAGAATATCAGCGTCTGTTTTTTGGATAGAAGTAGCGATCAAAGTCTGGATCTGTGCTCTTTTAAAATGAGTTTGATAATTCAGTTGTGGTTCAACGGTCCATCCACTGATATTACGGTTTTGAAGAGAAGCTGACCTTGGATTTATTGCCCTGTTTTCGGGTCTGGCAGCCTCAATCCTGGTAGGGGTGAAGATTTTTCCCTGCAAGCTCGTATATCCAAATCTTGTTTGCAGGTCAAGCCCTTTAACTAAACGATAGCTAAGATTAAGATTTGCAACCAGATTTTTAGTAGTATTAATGAAATCCCTGGACTCAGTATAAGATAAAGGATTTGTCCAGGTGGAAGTGCCTGCAGCATTTGGAGCCCAGTTCAAAGTTCCGTCTGGGTTATATAAAGCCGGAGCATTAGGTTCTAGCAGAATAGACCTACTTGTCAGGTCTTCGCCAGGTAACCTATTATCATCAAACGTATAGCTTCCACTAAGCTCTGCTTTCAATCGCTGTTCGCCTGCATTGTTGCTTATATTGAATTGAAGGCTTGATCTTTTATCATCAAAATCTCCCGGGAAAACAGTTGTTGTACGATTAAACGTTCCACCGATACGGTATTGCATAACACTACTACCACCGGATACAGAAGCGTTGATATTGGTATATTTTGCAGTGCCCCCAATCAATACATCCTGCCAGTCGGTATAGCGGGTGGTATCCCAGATCATAAGATCAGGCGCATACGAAAATGGGGCTGTAGCACCGGAAGTAGCACTAGCTATGAGGTTGGCATTTCGTAAAGCTTCCCGACGCATGCTCAAATACTGTTGGGTATTCATCATGTCAACCCTACGGCTTACATCTCCCCAGCCTTGTTGTAGATTAATGTTTACTTTGTTTTTTCCAGCTTTTCCTTTCTTCGTAGTAATCAGAATTGCTCCATTCGCAGCACGACTTCCATACAATGAAGTAGCATCTGCATCTTTTAATATGCTAATAGATTCAATATCATCGGGATTTATATAATTTAAAGGACTGCCGCCACCCAATATACTTTCTAATTGTCCAAAATCCGTAAAATTTGCTAATTGATTAGCAAAAGGAACTCCATCAATTATTATTAATGGATCCACTCGGGTCAATGGGTTGTTTGCAGTTAAACTTCCTATGCTATTATTACCTTGTATTTGTATTTTAACGCCGCCACCATTTAAGCCAGATAGCTGTGTTATTTCCATACCCGTTACTCTTCCTTGTATAGCCAATAAAACATTTTGCACGGGGCTTTTTTCGATGTCTTTGGCGGTAACGGTGGCTACGTTGCCTACGGTGTTGCGTTGTTTTTCAAAATACGCTCCCTTGTTTATTATAACTTCTTGTAAGTTGCCTTCGCTTCGTTCCAGCTTCACCAAAAAGCTTGTTGTACTTCCTACTTTATAAGACTGATCAATATGTTCTGCATAGCTAATAGTGATCACATCATTTTCACCTAATCCTTTTAATGTAAAAACACCACTTGCATCTGTTTTTGTAATGTTCTTTGTTCCTTTTACAGATACTGTAGCACCTTCGAGTGGGTTACCGTCGCGGTCGGTTACTTTGCCGCTAACGTCTATTGGAGGAATTACGACGGGTTCGGTGGCTGGGGGTGCGTTTGGGATTGCCGCCTCTTTTATTTTTACAACTATTGTTTTATCAACAATTGTATAGGTAAGTGGTTGGTCTTTGAAACAGAGGTTCAAGGCTTCTTTTAGGGTTACATTTTTTGTTTCAATAGTCACTTTCTTCGCTTTATCCAGCCAGGAATAATCAAAGAAAAACACATACCCCGTTTGTTGCTCAATCGCTTTAAATACCTTTTCAATAGGTGCATTTTTTTCGGAAATAGTTATACCTTGGGTTAATCCCCTAGCGCTTGTTGTGAGACAAGCCGAAAGCAGGATGATGGCTGTCATTTTCATAATCAACAGCATCCCGCGAAGACCTGCGGGATAGGTTTTGGTTCGGTCCCGACGTGTCGTCTGGGCACAAAGAGGGTTTAAAACCATAACTTTGTTTAGTTTGGGTTGATGAAATAATAAGCAGTCCTACACGATTTGTTTATTTGGGGTCAACCTGAACAACTTGCAGGGGAGTGGCTCAAACACTTCCCTGTTTTATTTCAGGCAAACCAACCAGCGCGTTCATTGCGGGAAAAGAGCTATAGTCTTCAACGGGCATATAAAAGTTATACGTTCAATTACGGCATCACAATCAGTTTCCTATCCTCCAATCTGAAATTCACTTGGCTTTCCTCCAATATTTTTAACACCTGTGATAAGTTAGCCGTCCGGTTTATCTTTCCTCCAAACTGCCTTGCTGGTATGCTTCCCTGGTACACAATCTCCACATCATACCACCTCGCAATCTGCCGCATCACTTCCTCCATACTGGCCCTGTTAAAATGAAACAGCCCATTCTTCCACGCCATCACTTGTTCAACATCAACACCACTAATTACATTGATAGAGTTGTTCACTTGCGCTTGTTGTCCCGGCTTCAATAATCCACTTGCAATTCCTTTATTAACTTTCACCGAGCCTTCAAGCAATGTGACTTTCATATCAGCTTCATCATCGTATGCATTTATATTGAAGTGTGTCCCTAATACTTGCACTTGCAAATCGCCTTTGGTGACGATGAAAGGAATTTTTTCCTGGTTGACGGTTGACAGTTGACGGTTGACTTCAAAATAGGCTTCGCCGGTGATTTCGACTCTGCGTTCATTGCCGGGAAATGTTATAGGATAGGTGATGCTTGATCCCGCATTCAACCAGATATGACTCCCATCTCCTAATACCAAGTCAATAACTTTACTTCCCCTTGGATTAGAAAGCGTATTGTAAATAAGCCCGGACTCCGGACTCCGGACCCCGGACCCTTGGTACACTATTTTTCCGTCTGCTTGCTTAATAAGTTGAACACCCCGCTGGTCGACGAGCAAACCTCTTTGTAAACTATCGAGTGAAACAATCCGCCCATCACTTAATGTAACACGTGCCTTATTCGAAGCCGGCGCACTGACATCCGCCACTACCCTGGTCTCCGGACCTCCGACTTCCGACCCAACCTCCGACTTCGGTCCCCGGACCAAAAACCACCAACCCACCAGCACTACACAAACAGCAACCGCCACCTTCCACCACATCATCCTCCTCACCACCGGCACGCTTAACCGGCTTTTGACCTCCGCAAAAACGGTCTCCCGGCCCCACTCGCTTTCTTCACGCCAACGGGGATCTGTATAGAGGGATTCAATTAAAGCATCGAGGGATTCGGTCTGCGATTCGTCCTGTACCAACACACGAAATTCCTCCAACTCAGTAACCGTGATCCGGTCGTGGAGAAACTGCTGAAACAGGTATGGCAATCGTTGGCTCGTCATATTACTATTATTAATAAAGACGAGAATTAACAAAAAGGTAAGACAGGGAACGGGGAAAAACGGACCGGAAATTTTAGGATAAGAGTAGAATAGCCAGCGCCATCTCCACCATGCCCTCATCGGAATGGTCAATCATATACTGTCGTATATGCTGTAAGGCCCTGACAATATAGGTTTTAGAAGAAACCTCGGATATGCCCAACTGCGCCGCAATCTGCTCATGCGTCAACCCCTGCAAACGACTGAGCTGGTAGACCTGCTTCTGCTTTTCAGGCAGGGTATCCACGGCCTGCTGCAGCGTGAGCTCCAGTTCGCGGAACTCGGTTTTCTCCTGCGGGTTTATCGAGGCATCCTGGAAATATTCCACGAGGTAATCTATATGCGTGGTGTCAAACACTTTCTTCCGCAAATGATCCAATACCAGGTTGCGGGATAATATATATAAATACGATTCGGGTTTATTCAATTCCTTTAGCCTGGCCCGGCTCTCCCACAAACGCACAAATATATCCTGCGACAGATCCTTTGCCAGCTCAGGTGACTTGCACAATCGCAAGGAACTGCCATAGACCTGTGGCCAGTATTTATCAAACACCTGCCGGAAGGCATGATCATCCCCCTCTGCTACCAACGCAAACAACTCCTTATCCATATATGATGAATCCGGCGACATAGAAATAAGTAAGGGTAATAAAAAAAATAAGGAGTAGGCTTAATGAAAATCAATTACGGGTAAGACTGTGTTTTTCATTAGTAGGCTGCATACAACCTGTCAAATTCCGTTTGGGCTCTGGAACTGGTTCCTGTCTTAGGTTAAGTTGAAATTACGTCTTTATTTTTTATGGGAACGCCGGAATCTGTTTTTAATGCCATATATATTCAACACAAAGATAAGGTCTATCGCCAGGCCTGGCGTATGACACGTTCCTCCTATCTCGCCGAAGAAACCGTGCAGGAAGTCTTTCTTCGTCTCTGGAAACAAGCCGATAAACTACCCGAGATACAACAGATTGAGTCCTGGATACATATTGTCACCAAACATTTTGTATTTGATTATATGTATTATACGGCACGCCGGAAATCATTGACGCTTCATTTGCCGCTCAAAATCCCAAAAGTGGATGCGGATGATGCGCAATTGGAAGCCCGTTGCAAGAAATTACTCGCCCTCGCGGAATCCTGTCTGAGTCCGCGCCAAAAACAAGCTTACCAGCTTCGCTATTATAAAGGACTACAAAAACAGGAGGTCGCCAAGATCATGAAGATCTCCCCCTTCACCGCCAGTCATCATATCAAGGGGGCCATGGCGGTGATCAGGAGGGAAGTTTATAAGGCGGTGGCGGGTTAGGCCCCCTGTCCCCCCAAGGGGGAACTTAGGTCGATCAGGATTTTAAAAAATGAAGTGTACTTATTCGATGAGTCAAAGTGAGATAACCTGCTGTATAAACTTTTGTTTGTTGTAAAGCTAATGGATCTAAGTTCCCCCTTGGGGGGACAGGGGGCCAACCCCTTGGGGGGAGGGGGCCCTATTTCGTACTTCTACGCGCCCCTCCATCGTAAATGCCCTCAAAATCAATGCTCAAGCAATATGCCCGGCCATCCGCCGTTTTAATCTATACCCAAAATCCAAAATTATGAAGAACAGACTCCGTAAAGTGGTAAACTTCTTTGCCTTCAACCTGCTTTTCTTCGCCCTTTACCTGAACTTTATCCATAAGGATAATTCAAATGAAGTGGCGAAAGTTGGTACTGCTACCCCTGCCTACACCGGTACTCACCCCGTTGATGCCGCCGGAACAGTAGCCAAACCCGAAGCCCAAGTAGCCAAGAAGTAATCTTTTTACCGATAGTAATTACATCCCCCCGTTTCAGGGAATAGTCACGAATATTCGTGCCTGTACCCTTGAGGCGGGGGATTTGTTATCTTAGCTTCATGTCTGAAAAGAAGCTATTCCTCCTCGATGCCTTTGCCCTGATCTTTCGTGCCTACTATGCCCTGATCCGCAATCCCCGGATCACCTCCAAAGGCAAAAACACCAACGCACAATTTGGTTTTACCAATACCCTGCTCGATCTGCTAAACAATCAAAAGCCGACCCATATGGCCGTCTGCTTTGATACCTCCGCCCCCACCGAACGGCATACCGACTTCGAAGACTATAAAGCCAACCGCCAGGACGCCCCCGAAGACCTGCTCGCCGCCCTCCCCGATATCCGCAAAATCATCGAAGGATTTGATATCCCCATCGTGGAAGTGGATGGCTATGAGGCCGATGATGTGGTAGGCACCCTCAGCCGCCAGGCCGCCGCCGCGGGTTATGATGTATATATGGTCACGCCCGACAAAGACTATGGCCAACTTGTCACCGAAAAGGTCAAGATTTACAAACCCGGATACCAGGGTGGCGATGTCGAAATCATGGGACCCGAAGAAGTTTGCGCCAAATGGAATATCAAAAATGTTTCCCAGGTCATTGATATACTCGGACTAATGGGTGATGCCGTGGATAATATCCCGGGTATCCCGGGAGTAGGTGAAAAAACCGCCGCCAAACTCCTGGCTGAATACGAAACCCTGGAAAATGTACTGGCCAATGCGGATAAGATCAAGGGAAAACTAGGCGAGAAAGTAATGGCAGGAAAAGACCTCGCCATCATGAGCAAAAAACTGGCCACCATCATCACCAATGCGCCAGTGGAATTTCATGAAGAAAATTTCAAAGTATCGGAATGGAATAAAGAAATACTAAAAGACGTTTTTGCCGACCTCGAATTCAAAACCCTGGGCAAACGTTTGCTGGGTGAAGAATTCACCGTTTTCAAAACCGCCCCCGAAGCCGTTCAGACCGATCTGTTTGGAAACATCGTTTCGCCCACCCCCTCCTCCTCTCCATCGAAGGAAGAGAAAACCGATTCCGATCCTTCCGCGCCTGCTATGGGAACCCCCGGCAATACCATCCACACCACCACCCACCACTACGAAGCCATCGCCTCCGAAACGGAGATGAAGAAATTGGTGAAAACCCTGCAATCCCATGCAGAAATCTGTTTCGATACCGAAACCACAAACCTCGATGCCAATGACGCCGAACTGGTGGGCATGAGCTTTGCCGTTCAACCGGGCGAGGCCTGGTATGTTCCCTGTCCGGCGGATCAAAATGAAACCAAAAAGATCCTCGATATTTTCAAACCCCTGTTCCAGAACGAATCCATCACCTGGATCGGGCAGAACCTGAAATATGATATGCTCGTGCTGAAATGGTACGGCATCGAATTCAAAGGAAATACATTTGATACCATGCTGGCGCACTATGTCATCGAACCCGATGGCAAACGGAGCATGGACTTTCTCGCCAACCAATACCTGCAATACGAACCCGTCCATATCGAAGAACTGATCGGTAAAAAAGGAAAGACACAGGGAAATATGCGGGATGTGGAACTGGAGAAAATAAAAGACTACGCCGCCGAAGATGCCGATATCACCCTGCAACTGAAACAGGTTTTTCTGCCCCAGTTAAAAGAGAAAGAAGTTGAACGGGTGTTCTACGAAGTAGAGAATCCTTTGGTGAAAGTGCTTACGGATATGGAATTCGAAGGCATCAAAATTGACGAAGGCTTCTTAAATGACTACTCCAAAGAACTCGAACGCGAAGCCAAGATCGCCGAAGAAGCTGTGTACAAAGCCGCGGGTGTCCGCTTCAACCTGGCTTCGCCCAAACAATTAGGCGAAGTGCTGTTTGACAAACTCCAACTGGACCCCAAGGCCAAAAAAACAAAAACAGGCCAATACGCCACGGGGGAAGACGTGCTGCTCAAACTGGCGCACAACAATCCCATTGTGGAAGATATCCTGGCCTTCCGGGAACTGACCAAACTAAAATCCACCTATGTGGATGCCCTCCCGTTGCTGATCAACCGTAAAACAGGCAGAGTGCATACCACGTATGGACAGGCCGTGGCCGTTACCGGTCGCCTCGCCAGCAATAACCCCAACCTGCAGAATATTCCCGTGCGCACCGACCGGGGCAAAGAAATCAGAAAGGCCTTTATCCCCCGTGATAAGGACCATATCCTTTTGTCGGCTGACTATTCACAAATTGAACTGCGTATCGTGGCCGCCATCAGTGGCGACCCGGCCATGTGTGAGGCCTTCCGTTCCGGTAAGGACATTCACACCGCTACCGCCGCCAAAGTTTATAATGTAGAGGAAAAAGACGTAACCAAGGAAATGCGCTACAAAGCCAAGAGTGTCAACTTTGGTATCATCTATGGACAAGGCGCTTTTGGTCTGGCCGATAACCTCGGTATCTCCCGCACCGAAGCCAAAGAGATCATCGATAATTACAAAAAGCAATTTGCCAATATCCAGAAATACATGGATGATACAATCAATTTCGCGCGGGAGCAGGGCTATGTACAAACCCTGATGGGTCGCAAGCGCTGGTTGCGTGATATCAATTCCTCCAACTTCACCGTACGTGGTTTTGCCGAGCGCAACGCGATCAACTCACCTATACAGGGCACTGCGGCCGATATGATCAAATTAGCCATGCAGAAAGTGCATGCGGCGATGAAAAAGGAGAAAATGAAAAGTAAAATGATCCTGCAGGTGCATGATGAATTGGTCTTTGACGCCCTGCGGACTGAGGTAAAGGAATTAAAACCTTTGATACTGGAGAATATGCAATCGGCGCTGCCGTTGCCGAATGGGGTGCCATGTGTGGCGGAGTGCGGGGAGGGGGAGAATTGGTTGGATGCGCATTAGGGTTCACCGCAGAGAACAGGGTTCACCGCAGAGAACAAGAGGACACAGAGGTCCGCAGAGATAATTTTTGAATATTTTATATCAAAAGCTAATAGCTCTCATTATATCTCTGCGTAACTCCGCGTCCTCTTGTTCTCTGCGGTGAAAAAAAACTCAGCTCCCACCACCAGGCCGCTGGGGTCTCATACTCGGCTCAATCTCGTCTTTAAATTTCTTAAACGCTGTTTCACTCAACACTTTCTTTAATTTTTCATCCCTGGCATCAGAAAGTTCTTTTCTTTTCGCTGCCATGGCTTCACGATCAAAGCTGCCACTGTTGCGCATTTCTTCAAAAGCCTTATCCTGCGCTTTGTAGAAATCCGTGAAAATAGTATCCACCTTGGCAGTAGCTTCTTTGTCAAGGTTAAGCGGCTTCATTTTTTCCATAGCATTCTTTACCCTTTCTTCAAGCGGGGGGCGTTGAAAACCGCCGCCTTGTGCCAGGGCCGATACGGTACCGGAGATCATGATCAAAAGGATCAGAATAGACTTCTTCATGTGTTATTATTTGTTAAGATAAAAAATTGTTTACCTGCGACGGGGCGGGCCGGCGATCATTTTCCGGATCATCTTCTGCATCACCGTATCAAACCGTGGTTGCTGTTCGGGCGTACACAAGGCCCTGAGTTCTGAAAAATGGTTGTATATCTGCTCATCAATCATGCGCTGGTCCTGGGCGATCTTATCAAGATAGGATTGACGAAGCGAATCCGAGGGACCATTCTGCATCAGAAGTTTGTAAAAGCTATCCTTATGGGATTGTATGGTGGAGAACATGGGTTTCATCAGGTCCTTATGCCTGGATCCCATCGTATCATACATGGCTATCTGGGCATCGGTGAACCCAATTGAATCCTTGAGCACTCTTTTCATATAGGCCCGCATGCCACCGCCTTTATCGTTGTTTGCCATTTCCGCGCCTGTTTTCCTTGGGGGCCTTTTGGCAAAAAGGAAAAACAGTAATACCGCGTTTGACAACACCAGGATCAGGAGGATGATCACCAGTAATTTATTGTTACGGATATAATCAGTCATTATCTGTCGGGAATTTCATAGTCATAAAATGTATTCACGGCCAGGCCATAACCTTCTGACTCTTCCCCATTAACGGCGGTGGCTACGGAAGGGCTGACTTCGGGGTTGGGGGAACCCTGATAGACGATCCAGGCATTTGCCAGTAATACCAGAATTACCAGCGCAATGGCCACCAGCGGCCTTGTTACAAAACCCAGCGCCTGTTCCCAGGGGTTGTGCCTGGCCTGAAGACGGGCCTGCACACGGGTGTACAGGAATGGATTGGATTTCGCCCGCTCCACCTGGTCTAGGCTTTGCATGGCTTTTTCCACCTGATCCTGTATAAAACGGTCGTCTTTCATGTTTTTCTCCGTTTAATATGATGATAAATATCCATAAAACCTTTGGTCAGTTTACTGACTATAATAATCTTCCAGGAACTTTCTCAGGTTGTTCTTGGCCCTGTTCATCAGCGATTCCACCGCCGGTACCGTTGTTCCCAAAATCTCACTTATCTCCTTGTAACTCACGCCTTCCAGCTTGTGCAGGGTAAAGGCAGCCCGCTGGTTTTCCGGTAGTTTGGCAATGGCCCCAAACAGGTGCGCCGCCCTTTCCTTATTGTCCAGGCTAATCCCGGGATGATGAAAATCAGCCGGTTGCACCGTAACTGCATTGTCATCGCCAAAGAGTGGCTGGAGAAACCCAAAGCGCTTTTTCCTTTTCTTACTCCGCAAAAACTCCAGGGCCCTGGTCACCGCAATCCGGTACAACCAGGTAGAGAATTTTGATTCGCCTTTAAAAGAACCGATCGATTCATAAACCTTGACAAATACATCCTGCGCCAAGTCCTCAGCCTCCGTTTCATTCTGCACCAAACCCAAGATCGTATTGTACACCATATCCTGCCATTGGGTTACAATGGCCTTGAAAGCCGCTTCATCGCCTTTTTTTAGTTGCTCAATTAATACGTGCTCGGGTGTCAATTCTATCGTATTGTTCTTACCGGTCTAAGTTAATCCATTTCCTATTCCGCTTTTACCCTGTTTACACGCTCTACATACCCGGACCGCCGCCACCGGGAAAACCTCCGGGGGGTGGACCAAAACCTCCTCGTTCAAACCCTTCTCCTGTAGAACGACGGTTATTCGCGGCGGGTTTTCCAAAATTCTTCAGGTTCAGGGTAAAGGTCAGCATGAAATACTGCCGCAATACCTGTGTATTCACGTCTTCTATATATGTTTCTGTTACCGTACGGGTAATGGACTGGTTCTGGTTCAACAGATCAAATACTGAAAGTCTTAACTCTGCTTTCTGGTTCTTCAGGAATTTTTTGGCTACAGCCATATTCCACAACCAGTAATTCTGGTTGAACCCATCGGTAAGCCCGGAATAATTCTGGTTGCTCAGGTCATTGTTCAGCAACCATCCTTTCTTGGTCAAAAGGTTCAAACGCAAACCGGCCGACTGGGAAATATATTTGTTATTCGCCGAAGCCTGTACCGTATTCTTTACATTGCTAAATGCCGCATTGTACAGAATCGTGAAGTCAACATACTGACTGATATTGCTGGCAAATGTTACCCCGGTGGTATAGGTTGTGGACCGGGAAGTATTGCTTACATTATTTATCAACCCCGGGGTTTTATTGTAGGTCACCCCGGCATTCAGGTTCATGGTTGTTTTGATAAATGTCAATGGCATACCCCAGGTTACAAACGTATTCATGTTCCATTGGCCATCCAGGTTAACAGGTTTGGTCAATTGCGAGCCTTTGTAAAGGGTAACGCTGGAGTTCAGTACCGAGTCGGACTGTGCTATATAGGTTGCCGATGCCACATAATCGTTGGTGGCTGTTCCAAATACGTTGATGAAAAAGCTTGTTCCTTTTTTCGTATTGGTATATTGGTACCTGCTACCAAGCCGATGGCTAAATTGTTGTTTCAACTGGGGGTTTCCGGTACTTACCTGTAGGGGGTTGCTGTTATTGATAACATCCTGCAACTGGGAAACGGATGGCGGGTTGGTTGAACTCCGGTAAAATACCCGGATATTGCTCTGCTTTGAGAAATTATACCGGATCATGGCATTGGGCAGTACATTCCGGAAGGGCCGCTTCACGGTTGCCTTATAGGGAAATGTTTGCTCACTGTTTAACCGGGCTTCCTGGTAATCCACCCCAACGGAGATATTCTTATTCTGGTCACCCAGCCGGTAATTGATACCCCCTTTGTGGGTCACATAAGTGTTTTCAAATACGTTGGACAGAAGCGTATCAAACTCGCTGTATTTCCCCGTGCTGTTTTCCAATAAATAGGCCTCGCGGTTTGATTTGTTCAGGGAATAGGACGGGTTGTAATTGATCTGGATGATCCCCGCTTTCCCCACGGGTTCAGAATAACTGATATTGGCCGAAAGGTTTAGCCCCTTGGTATCCTGGTCGGTAAATTGCTGAAGCGAATCATTCAGATTGATATTTCCTTTATAATACAGGGAAAAGGCATCGGTATAGGTTTCCCCTACGGAATTGTTCACCCCGGTATTGATATTCACCGATAAGGTGCGGCCCCGCTTTTTAAAACTATGGCGATATAATATGTTGTTGTTAAAGTTAAGCGCGTCCCTGACTGATCGGCTCCGGTTCTGGGTTTCACTGATCTTGCTCTGATCCTCCAGGAAATTTATCCCGGTCACATCACTGGTTGAATTGTACCGTTGTATGTTTATGGAAGGCGTGATAAGAATGGAATTGAAGGTATCGATCTTCCAGTTGATCCGCATATTGGCCCGGTGGTTATAATTGGTGTTGGAAGAACCTGTGTTCTGGTCGTAGAACTGGCTGGAATCACCTGTGAGGATGTATTCCCGGGAAAGAAGTTCCTGGTTGGATAAACGCCGGTTATTAAAGAAATAACTGCCGTTCACTTCCAGTTTCTTGCTCCATATATCATTATAGTTCAGACCAAAGGAATTGGTATGGCTTACCCCGGGCTGTTGGCCTACAAGAAAGCCTCCGCCTCCTCCACCAAAACTACCTCCACCTCGGGACATGCCACCACCGCCTCCACCGCCACCACGAAATCCACCGCGGTTGGAACTACTGGTCACCCCCAAAAGATCCATTTCTGTAAAGTTCTGCTGGTTGACATCATTGGTTAATCCAACCAGTGACAACCGCATATTTTTTTTGAAAAAACTCATATTCCCTCCGGCCAGGTAGTGGTTATCAGTTCCGTATCCGGCAAAGAGACGGCCAAACTGGCCATTCCGCATATTTGTCTTGGTAACAATATTGATGGACTTGGAAGCATTTCCATCATCTATGCCCGTTAGCTGGGCCTGCTCACTCAAACGGTCAAACACCTGTATCTTATCAACGATTTCGGCAGGCAGGTTCCTTAATGTAGCAATGGCATCATCGCCAAAAAAATCCCGGCCATCCACCGTCACTTTCTGTACCTGTTCTCCCCCGGCCTTGACCACTCCGTTTTCCACAGTAACCCCGGGCATTTTCTTTACCAGGTCTTCCGAGTTGGCATCGGGGTTTACCTTAAACTGACTGGCGGCAAACTCCGTGGTATCATTTTTCACCTTTACCGCTGGCGCGCTGGAAATAATGGTGACACCCCCCAGGGTCTTGGCCTCCCTCACCATTTGCTGCTGACCCAGGTCAAGGGTCTCATTCTTGAATTCAATGAGCGTATTTACTTTTTCATAGCCTGAAAAACTGATCTCAAGCCGGTATTTTACAGACTTGATATTGGAAAAACTAAATTCTCCTGATTTACCGGTGACTACATTATACTGAGTAGTGGTGTCGGGCATTCCGGTTATCCGGACGGTGGCGCCAGCCAACCCCTGTTTTGAATCCTTATCAATCACCGTACCCTTTATAACTGCCTGTTGTGCCATGAGATAGAATCCAATAAACAGGAAACTGAGGGTTAAAGCCGGTCTTTTCCACATAATAAATGGTTTGTAGCTTTTTAGATGCTTATAGGAATCAAAACCTTCGAAAGGTCTCCACCGCCCCTCCCGGATAAGCACCTGCCTTAATTAGTACATTCTCGTTATCTTGCAGACCCAAATACTGAAAATCACTACTATGGAATACAGCAAGATCGTTGCCGTAACCGGACTGCCCGGGTTATTTGAGTTATTGGCCAGCAAAGGAGACGGGGCCATTGTCCGTTCACTGGATGATAATAAAGCAAAATTCGTATCCGGTCGGGTTCATCATTTTTCCCACCTGGAAAGCATTGAAATATACACGCAGTCAGATAATGTAAACCTGGTGGATATATTTACCGCTATGGAAAAATCCGGTG
This sequence comes from Chitinophagaceae bacterium, assembly GCA_041916555.1. GTDB lineage: Bacteria > Bacteroidota > Bacteroidia > Chitinophagales > Chitinophagaceae > SpSt-398. Next base: position 50,718 of record JAYRZH010000009.1, read on the forward strand.
CCTCCCTGCCCGATAGCAAGGATAACAGCGCCGTTAAAAAGTATTTTGAAAAAGTTTACCCCGATATGGATTTTGAACGGGTTTACGCCAGCGATATGAAGAAGATGGTGAAATGGTTTGAGATCCTGAAAGAACATAAAATTGAGATCAAACTCCGCGAAGAAGAACCCGCCGAAGTAACCCCGGAAGCTCCGGTTGAAGAAGAAAAGCCAAAGAAAGCAGCTAAGAAAACTGCCGTGAAGAAAGAAGAAGAGGAAGAAGCTGCCCCCAAGAAAACCGCGAAGAAGAAAAAATAATTCCTGCCTGACATGGACCCACGTGCCGCGATACAGAAAATGCCCCGCCATTTTCTGCCTGCTGATTTTACCATCACTGACTTGACCTCCCTGGAACCCTGGTTTCAGCAGTTACTCGACCGGTCAATTGACAATGTTTCAGACCTGGAGCAATGGATAAAAGATTACAATGAGCTGGATGCGGCTGTCAGCGAAGATGTTTGCTGGCGACAGATAAAGATGACCTGTGATACCGAGAACAAAGAACTGGAAGAGGCTTTTACCTTTTTCATGAAAGAGATCCAGCCCAAGATCCAGCCCTATGCCGATAAACTCAACCGAAAACTGGTTGACAACCCCTTTACAGGCAGCCTTGATCAAAAGAAATATTTTACCTACCTGCGGAATGTCAGAAAGAGCATTGACCTGTTTCGCGAGGCAAATATTCCATTGCAGGCCGAACTGAATGTGATGCAACAGCAGTTTGGCACCATCAGCGGGAAAATGACCATCGAGGTAGATGGTAAAGAATATACCTTGCAACAAGCCGCCCGTTTTCTCGAAAACCCCGATCGCAGCTTGCGTGAATCGGTTTACCGGAAAGTTGGCGACAGAAGATTGCAGGACCGGGAAGCGCTTGACAAACTGTTTTCCGATCTCGTAGCCAAACGACACCAGATAGCCCTGAATGCCGGATTTAAAAACTATCGAGATTACAAATTTGCTGAACTTGGCCGGTTTGACTATACCCCTGAACAATGCTATCAGTTTCATGAAGCGGTAAAGGAATATGTGATGCCGATCGTAAATAGCATCTATGAGCGGAAAAGAAAGAAACTGGGATTGGACAATTTCAGGCCCTGGGATATAGAAGCACATCCTGCCGGAGAAGAAGGTCTTCATCCTTTTACCGATGGAAATGACCTGTTGGATAAATCCATCCGCTGTTTTGATGGACTAAACCCCTTTTTTGGCGATTGCTTGCGGAAAATGAAGGAAATGGGGCATCTTGACCTGGAAAGCCGCAAAGGAAAGGCACCGGGAGGATACAACTGTCCCCTGGCGGAAAGCGGAGCGCCTTTTATCTTCATGAATGCCGCCGGGCAAATGGATGATGTCACCACCATGGTCCATGAAGGCGGACATGCCGTTCACTCCTTTCTGGCTCACCAGCTTGAAATCAATGCCTTTAAGGAATACCCGATGGAAATCGCCGAAGTGGCGAGTATGTCCATGGAACTCTTTAGCATGGATTACTGGGATGCTTATTTCACCTCGGAAGATGACCGGCGTCGGGCTCGCGAACATCAATTGGAACGTGTCATTACCATCTTTCCCTGGATAGCCACGATCGATAAATTCCAACACTGGGTTTATGAAAACCCGGAGCACAGCTCCGCAGAAAGAACCAGCAAATGGCAGGAGATCTTTAATAGCTACACCGTTTCGGCTATTGACACCAGCGGTTTGGAAGAATACCGGTCATGGTTCTGGCAAAAACAACTACACCTTTTCGAAGTACCGTTCTATTATATTGAATATGGCATTGCCCAATTGGGCGCCATTGGATTATGGAAGCAATACCGGTCTAATAAAGACACAGGTATCCGTAATTATATGGCTGCCTTACAGTTGGGTGGCACCCGCACCTTGCCCGAACTCTACCAGGCCGCCGGTATTGAATTGAATTTCAGCCCTGAATATGTGAAAATACTTATGCAGTTTGTGGAAGAAGAATTGAACAAACTGACAAACTGAAAAATTTACCTGAAAGTGGTACGGCTTTTTTATTGCGGGTCGGAACCCGAGTGTTAAATTTGTTTCTACAGTTCAGATAGCAATTTTATTTCAAAATAGCTACTAATCAGAGCCTTAACCTAAGTCCGCATGTTTCCACATGGGGGCTTTTTTTATAACAGACAGGAGTAACCGAATAATCCCTCCCAAACCTATTACCTGCAACCCCTCTACTTCCTACAACTCTTACATATTCCATGCACCACCACTTCCACCTGAGAAGAACTATATCCCTTTGGCAATTTCACTTCAGGGATAAGCGCATCATTGATACAGGTAGTCATGCCACAAAGGCGGCACATAAAATGGACATGGTCATCGTGATGGTGTCCTTCGTGACAGGCTTCACTGCATAAAGCATACTTTACATTGCTGTCTGAGGTAGGGACCGTGTGCAGGATACCCCTTTCCATAAAAGACTGAAGGGTACGGTACACAGTTACCCGGTCAAATTTCTCTCCGGCCTTTTTTTCAATATCGCCATGCGATAATGCCCCGGCATGTGTAAGAAAGATGTTCAGGATTTTCCTGCGGCTGTCGGTAATACTCAGCTTATGGTGCTTAAGAATGGTCTCTATTTTGGTATGGGTCCTCATATAAATCAACCAGTAATGTTGACTATTTATTTGGCATTTTGCATCATTTCTTCCAGGTCGGTTATCAGCTTGTCCACCTCCCTTCTTTTTAATCCGTCATAGATCTTCCGGATATTCCCTTCCCGGTCCACCAGGGCCCAAAACTGAGTATGGAGAAAATCCTCATTGGCTGTCTTCAGGTTATTGTTGGGGTCATCGATCTTATAACTAAACCGGGCCATATTGTACAAACTGTCTTTTCTCCCGGTAAGGAATACCCAGCGTTTGGTGTCTATCCCCAGCGAATCCGCATAAACCTTCAACCTCGCCGCCGAATCATTCTTGGGATCACAGGTATGGGAAAGGATCAGCATCCGGTCATCTTCCCTGAATTTTTCATACACCCGCTTCATGTTCTTATTCATCAACGGACAGATCCCGTCACAGGTGGTAAAAAAATACTCCACCACCAACCATTTCCCTTTTACATCCTCCCGGGTCACCAGTTTTCCATCCTGGTTCAGGAACTGAAAGGGCTGAACTGTCCCAATCGGTGGGAACCGGCTCTCCCGGAACCCTGGCACAACTTTATTCAGCACAAAAAAGAAGATCAATACCAGCACCCCAAAGAATAGCGAATAGACGACCGTTTTCCTTTTCATATATGTTGCAAAAATCGGTACAAATTTAATACAAATTTTGCAACTTAGTTGCATTGCTTTATCTTTGATGCCCTTTATGCGTATCAGGATCAATTGGGATGCTATAGGGGTGACTGCCACGGTTGCCTGTGCCATACACTGCGCCCTGCTGCCTGTATTCCTGAGCACCCTGCCCCTTTTTGGTATCAATATCATTGATAATCCCTGGTTTGAGAATGGGATGATCGGCTTGGCATTTCTTATTGGCACCTATTCTTTGTTAAATGGATACCTGAAGCACCATCATCGGTTTTACCCGGTTCTGCTTTTTGCGGCAGGGATCCTTCTCCTGGTACTCAAGCAGTTTTATCATCAATACCAGTACTTCTTTCTGGTGCCGGCTGTTATTCTCATCATTTCGGCGCATTATCTCAACTGGCGTTCCTGTCAGAAAGGGACCTGTGAGGTATAGTCTTCGCGCCAGGGCGCGAAGGGACGCAAGGATTTCCTATCTTGGAGAAAAGAAATTCCATGAAGTCATTTTTATTATCCCTTCTGCTGGGGTTTTCGATTGTTGCGGTAGCGCAATCCAAAGATGAAAAAGCAATTAATAAACTCCTCCAGGACCAGGTAGTGGCCTGGAACAATGCCGATCTGGAAACCTTTATGCAGGGATACTGGAAAAATGATTCCCTGATGTTTATAGGTAAATCGGGGGTTACCTATGGTTGGCAGAATACGCTGGACAATTACAAAACCGGTTATCCCAATAAAGCGGCTATGGGCGATTTTACATCGACCGTTATACAAATGAAGAAGCTATCCAAGAAATACTATTCCGTTACCGGGAAATGGTACCTCAAGCGGACCATTGGGGATGCAACAGGCCATTATACATTATTATTGAAAAAAATAGGTGGGAAATGGTATATCATTTCCGATCATTCGAGCTAAAATAGGATCTCCAGGTGCGGGTAAAATAAAGGAGAAGCAAGCCGGTACTTGCCAGGAAGAGCAGGTAAAAAACAAGATTCCATACTGATAGTCCTCCCTCGATGATAGCCAGGCGGAAATAAATCCCCAGGGTGACATTAAAAAACAGCCATACCAGTCCGGCAAAAAAGGAATACCCTACTTTTCGCAGGTACTGCTTCACTTCGGGTTCCATTCCTCCTGGCATTTTGTTTTGTTTAGGTTACAAATCAGCGGTATAAAAGTTCGGCAAAATCGGTGGAATCGCCATTAAACACATTGAAATCCACCCTGGAAAGAATGCCATTGACCCGACCTGTTTCACTGTGTTGCCAAAAGGACCAGTCTCTTTCTATCCGGGGTTTATCAGGTTGTAAATAATGGGCGATCCAGAGGGGATAATCGTCAAAATCCGATCCAAGCTGGCGTTTGTAAAAATCCACGTTGGTATAAAGAATGGGTTTGATCTTGTAATAAGCTTCCACCACATCCAGCCATTCCTGTACCTCTCTTTTGATTACGGCATTGGAAACCCCATAGGTCTGCTCCACATCCAATACAGGGGGAAGGTCGCCCGGCAAAAGATCCACCCGCTTGATAAAGTTCTCGGCCTGCATCTTGCCATCCTTGGAGGCAAGAAAAAAATGATAGGCCCCCCTGGTAATACCCGCATCCCGGCTCCTTTTCCAGTTCCGCTTAAAATGCCTGTCCACATTCCCAATCCCCTCCGTGGCTTTGATAAAGGCAAACTGTAATCTTATGGGCCCAACCTTCATATCCCGGACAGATTCCCAGGAAATGGTTTCCTGGTATTTGGAAACATCTATACCATGAATGGAATAAGGATGGGGAATGGGAATGCCAAATTCAGGATAGGTAACAAATCGCGAGCGCCGGTATTTCCACCATTCATAACCAAAAAACAACAGGGCGCCTGAAACCAGCACCAGCCCTATGATCAGGGCAACAGACATGGCCTTTTTTCGGCCTTTGGTGCTTTTCTTCTTTTTCGCCATGGTGCGGGGCAAAAATAAAACTCCTTCTGAGCCTTCCCAGTATTCTGGCAGAAATTATGTTTTTACTCACAGAATACACTAAAACCACAGGATGGAATGCCCTAACTTTGTTTCCATTCAAACGATTCTTAACCCAAAAAAGGAAAAGATGAAAAATTTGCTCTGGTTAGGCCTGGCATTCTTAGCCCTCAACCTGACTTCCTGTGTCAGCAAGAAGAAACTGCTGGATGCACAAGCCCAATATGAAAAATTGAATGTTACCTACACCGCTCTCCAGGGTAGCCTGAAAGATTGTGAAACGGAGAAAAACGAACTGGCCAATAACAATGCCTCCATGATTGCCCAGATCGATGGCCTGAACAAACAGGTAGCTTTCTTAAAAGAAAACAATACCCAGGCCCTGAAGCAACTTCAAGACCTCTCTGTCATTACCGGTCAACAGGCGGAAAGCATCAAGAAATCGCTTGAAAACATTGGGGCTAAGGATTCATATATCCAAACCCTGCAGGAATCCATGGCCCGTAAGGACTCCCTGAACATGGCTCTGGTAATGAACCTCAAGGGTGCCATTGGCAACCTGGAAGATGAGGATATCAATGTAAAAGTGGATAAGGGCGTGGTATATATTGATATCTCCGACAAACTGCTTTTCAAAACCGGGAAATACGATATCACCAAGGATGCAAAAGTAGTGTTGGGCAAAGTGGCCCAGGTGCTGAAGAACCAACCCGATATCGAGTTCATGGTGGAAGGCCATACCGATAATGTGGCCTACAAAGGCGGAAATGGGATTTTAATGGACAACTGGGACCTGAGTGTAAAGCGGGCAACCGCGGTAGTAAGAGTACTTCAAACTGAATATGGTCTTGACCCGGCTAAGATGGCCGCTGCTGGTCGTGGAGAATATAAACCCATTGCTGATAACAGCACCCCTGAAGGGAAGGCTGCCAACCGTCGTACACGTATTGTGATTCTGCCACAGTTGGATCAG
>JAYRZH010000010.1:0-56544 GCA_041916555.1 Chitinophagaceae bacterium
TATCGTCCCTTTGAGACATCGTGCCCTGGCGGTAAAATATCTGCGAACCTCTGCGTCCTCCTGTTCTCTGCGGTGAAATCTATTTTCCACTTATAACCTTCCCTTCCACCCTGATTTCCAGTGATTTCCAATGAGGAGGGAGCACGGATTTTACCCGGCCCAGTCCATTGGGGGTGATATCCACCCCGCCAAACCCCATGATCACACTTTGTAAAATACCCCCGGCACCAGTGGCAAAATAGGGATTGGTACCCCCCTTTGTTTCAGCCAGCACCCGGAAAGGCGGGTTTAGGTTGGGTAAATAGGCATCCTTAAACCAGTGGTAGGCCTTCTCTCCATTCCCCAATCGGGCATACAGAGTGGTAAATACCGCCTGGGTCATGGCCGGAGTACCGGCATCGGGCACCCGGGTTTCATAATATTCCAGATCAAGCTTGATTTGTTTGGGATCCATGATCTCTTTGAGCGGATAGGCCAGCAGGTTAACATCCGCCTGTTTGATTCCCTCTCCTTTATAGGTGGCGTGTTCACGGGTAACCCCATTCTCAATTTTCAGAATGGGGATGTTTTGGGCTACCTGCATCCAGTCAGGATCGGGTGTAAGCCCCAGGATTTTGGCCGCCGCCGTGGCATATTGCAAATTCGCCCGGGCCGCCGCATTGGTAAACGCATTGTTGTCCACGTTCTCGGCCCACTCATCCGCAGCCACCACATTCTTTATATCATAACGACCAGGGCCGTTTCGTTCTACGCGACTGGCCCAAAAATCGGCTGTGGCTGAGAGAATTGGCCAACCCTTTTCCTTTAACCATTCCTTATCCTGGGTGACGCAATAATAATTCCAGGCGGCAATGGCCACATCGGCCGTAATATGATGTTCAAACGGGCCACTCAAAGCCCAAACAGGAGTTTCCTCCACGCCGGTTCCGGCACTTTCCCAGGGATACATGGCCCCTTTAAATCCTTTGGAAAATGCATTTCGCCTGGCTGCCTCCAACCGCTGGTAGCGATACTCGATCATGCTTTTGGCCAATGCCGGGTGCATCACCAGCAAGGCAGGATACATCCATAACTCGGTATCCCAAAATACATGGCCATTATAACCCAGGCCACTCAATCCCATAGGTGATGGTGATAAAGCGGTACCCTCTCTTACAAAAGAGTAAAGATGGTAGAGCATGCTGTGTACATCTTGCTGGGCTTGTGGATCGCCCTGGATGGTAATATCACTTGACCAAAGTTCTTCCCAGGCCTTCCGGTGAAAAGCCAGCAGCCGTTCACGGCCTTCCAGTTTGGCATAGATCGTTAGGCGCTCCGCCTCATTCAGGGGATCATCGTGGTGGGCCGAAGTGATCGAAGAACCCGCAATGGAGAAACGATAGGTTTCCCCGGCTTTTACCTTACGCGCAAATTTCATCAGGTGCATATTGTTATCCCACATCTCGTGGATCACCCGAGGTTCATGACCATGCTCCTCCGAGAACAAAAAAGTATTGGAGGCGCACATTTGTAGTTTTCCCGTTGGACTTTTTGCCGTGGAGGTCAACAAACTGATCCCCACATGGTGCCTGTCGATCTCGTTGTAGTAGTTTTCTACATCCCTCAACGCATCCGGCGCTTCCATCACACTGGCGCCACCAAGGGTTATATCCTTCTTGGCTCTTACCTCCACATCCATCAATACCGTATAGGGCAAATGACGAAGAGAATAGTACTTGTATTCGACGGTTGCCTTGTCCCCCACTTCAAACTTTGTACGAAAGGCCGCTTCCTTCATGTCCAGTTCCTGTTCCATAGCCTGCACATTCCGTCCATCGATCCGCATCCCGTCAATATCCAGGTACATATTCAGCAGGTTAAAACTGCGGAGGAAATTACTGACCCGGCCACGGCCATACAGGTCATAGGCCCCGGCCAGCACCACATCCTTTACCCGAAAGGGTTCGGGAGAAGAAACAATACCGATCATCCCATTGGCTACCGTGATGCCATAGTATTCCATACCGGGCTTAACGTCCGCCCGGATCTTCCAGGGGTCCTGGGCATTTAATTTCCCTATGAAAAACAGGGTTAAAAGGATAGAAAATCGGAGGTTCATAGCAGACTATTTTTGTAAATTTGAATCTTGTTATTTTCTGATCGGTCTATTGGTCATTTGTCTATTTAAAATTCTTGCTTGTTGTGAAAAAAACGATCCTTGCTCTGGCTTTCCTGCTTGTCCTTCTACTGGCGTTGATCTACCTGTTGATCCCAAATAACCTTTCTGTTCGGGAAAAGATCCAGGTCAATGCCCCGGTGGATGCTCTTTTCCGAAAACTTCAAAACCCTGACCAGTGGGAAAAATGGTGGCCCGACAGTTCCTCCGGATTAACCTGGCAGGGAAAAACTTTCCATATTGAAAAGATCATGGTCAACCGCTTTGAAATAAAAGCGGATTTCCAAAAAGCAGAGGTCGAGAGCCTCCTGACCCTGGACCTGGCCGACAGCAACCGGACCGAGATCACCTGGGTTACACCCATTCAGGCTGATTGGAATCCGGTTACCCGTGTAAGACAATATTTTCTCCAACAGGAATGCCGGGAAACCTACCAGGCACTCTTGGCTTCCTGCAAAACCTACTACGACAAAACTGAAAACCTGTATGGTTTTCCCATTGCCATCGAACAGGTGCCCTTTCGCTTTGCCACCGCCTGGAAAAGGACCATCATCACGGAGCCAACCATTGCTGATATCTATCTTATGATCGATTCGGTGAAAGCCTATATTCAAAGAACCGGGGGCACCATTGCCGGTGATCCCATGTATCACAGCACCCTTATAAATCCCAATAGCTACGAAATTCAGGTAGCCATTCCCACCGATACCAAGCTTCCCGAGTCAGGGCCATTTAGTTCAAAATGGTTTCTGAAAGGCGGGTTAATCCTGGCTGCCGATGTAAATGGCGGTCCCGGTACCATTCAGGAGGCCATGCGCCAGGTGGACCTCTTTGTTTCCGATCATCACCGGGGACGGGTGGCTATTCCATTTCAGGGATTAAAAACAGACCGCAGGGCTGAACCTGATACTTCCCGTTGGAAATCCCGTGTTTACTTCCCAATCATTTAAGGCCGATCACCCGCAGACTATCATTGTTTGCTGCCAGCATATAGGACACCTTCCCATTTATCTTTATCGGGTCCATCTGTCTTATCTCGCCTTTGATGGATAACCCATTCAATGGTTCTGCCACAAAATTTCCTTTTCCTTTGTTGAGCAACAGGGTGCCAAAATCAGCATCATACCTGCCTAATTGAATATTGTTATCATAAAAATTGCCAAACAATAACAGGTCCGGTAGTTTATCCTTGTTTGCATCCAACACCACCCCGGTTCGGTAAGGCGATAATTGGGCCATCCAGGGAAGGGGGTTAAGGGTAAAATTCATGTGGCCATCATTGATCAAAATGGCATTGGCCAAATAATCCGCCGAAAGCCGTTCCGCTTCAGCCAGCTTTTCTTTGGGAAAAAGATCTTCCAGACTGGCTTTCGCAAAATCCTCCGCATATAGAAATTTCTTCTTTAGCATCGGTATCTGTCTCTGCAATTCCGCTTTGTTGGCAAAGGGGATTTCTTTCCCGTCGAGGTAATAGGTCAATACCTGATCCTTTTTATTGTTGTCATCAAAATCTGCATAATACAGGCGAACAGGCCGCTCACGGGTTACCTGGAAGCGGCTGTTTAATCCCAGGTTTCCGGCTACCAGGTCCATATCTCCATCACCATCGGCATCAAAGGGAAGCACAAAATTCCACCAGCCCTTGCGGTCGCAAACTGGCTGAAGATTAAACCTTCCCTGTTTGTTTACATACAGGTCTATCCCACCCCATTCAGAACATACCAGCAAATCAACGTCGCCGTCTTTATCCATATCCACCACCTCAGCCCCGGTTACCATACCTGCCTGTTTCAGACCAGGGGCAAGGGTTTGAGTTTGATCTGTAAAATGCCCACTACCATCGTTTATCAGCAAATAAGAAGCAGGGATGGCCCCATAATTCCAGGGAACCGATCGGCCACCCAAAAAGAGATCTGTTTTTCCATCACCATTGGCATCGAGTGTCCTTACCACTGAGGCATTCATAAAAATGCCGTTGATCGCGTCTTTTAATTTGGTCAGGTCTCCCTTCCCATTGTTGATAAACACGGCAGGTGCCAGGTGCCGGTCGTTTCCATAATATTCGTTACCGCCATTGGCCACCACCAGGTCGGGGTGCCCATCTCCATTCAGATCAGACCATAGGGCGTCCACTTCCTCATTGGTACTGTCGATATCAAGTCCGGGTTGCGCCATAAGGGTAAAGCTTCCCCCAGCCTGCTGCAGGTACACCCGTGATTTGGAGGTTTTGGATGAACCAATAAAAAAATCTTCCAGCCCATCGTGATTGATATCCGCTATGGCAAGGGCGGGCCCTTCCGTAGAAATTTTGTGTGGAATCAATGGCTCGCGGGTGAATTCCTGAAAGGGGTTCTCCTGGTGCTTGAACCTTAAACCGGTTTCAGCGGTTTGGTCAATAAAGATGGGACCGGTCAGGGAATAATGATTTCTTACCCGGTCATAATCAAAAACCGGAAGTCCCGGTTGATACGTGAGGCGGAGCAGGGTATCCGGAACATTCCATTGAAGGGATTGAAAAGTATTGTCAGGCCAAACCACAAATGCCGAATCAACTCTTGTTGTATCAAGCCCGATATGCATGGGCACCTGCATACTTGATAAAAATCCACGCACAGGGTAATGCTCAAAGGACTCAATTTGTCCATGCCGGAACAAATACACTTTTGTCCCCAGCGCCTGGGTATTTCCTTTGGGACCGGAGAATTTCAGATCGAGGTAATGATTGGGAGTTTTGCCAGCCAATTTGTTCTCGTACAACATTACCGGTTCATCTACATTATTGGTAACTATATCCAGGTCACCATCATTATCCAGATCGGCATAAATGGCCCCGTTAGAAAAACTGGGCTCGTTCCCCGCCATTTCTTCTGTGATATCCGAAAACTGAAGATCGCCGTTATTGTGAAAGAATTTATTCTTTAACCTGATCTCGGGAAATTTATTCACAAGCGCCATGTCTTTATCTTCGATCTGGTCAGCGCGCAACTTATCCTGAATGGTTTTATCCGAAACAAAATTGACATAGTCAATATCATTCATTCGTTTGGGGATACCATTGGACACAAAAAGGTCCTTTCGGCTATCGTTATCAAAATCCATCCACAAGGCGCTCCAGCTCCAATCCGTGGCGTAGATACCTGAATACAACCCGGTTTCGCTAAATAGACCGTTCCTTCGGTTCCATTGCAGGTTGTTACGGGTATATTGATAATCATATCCCACCGATATTTTGTATTGGTAAATATCATACTCATCTTCCCCCAGTGAGCGGCGTATCATATAAGGATCAGACGGAAGCATGTCCATGGATACGATCTCCGGGAAACCATCATTGTTAACATCGGCCGCGTCAACCCCCATGGAGTACATGCTGGTATGCATCATGCGGCGGGATGACTCCTCTGAAAACCGACCGTTTCGCTGATTGATATAGAGATAATCATTTTCATGAAAATCATTACCGGCATAAATGTCGGGCCATCCATCAAGGTCAATGTCCGTGATGGTCACCCCCAACCCATAACTAATGGCAGAGCTGTTGATGGCTGATTCTTTGGTAATATCTGTAAAATGATTTCCCTCGTTCCTGAACAGGCGGTCACCAGAAAGAGGATGGTAGGTACCCAGAAACTGGCTACGCGGGGCAAATGTGCCATTCTGATGAACAGAGTGATTAAGCAGAAAAAGATCAAGGTCACCATCCAGGTCAATATCCAGGAAGGCGGCCTGTGTGCTGAACCCGGAAAAATCAATTCCATAGGCAGCCGCTTCATCTTTATAATGAGGAACCCCATCTGTAATGCCCTGACAAACCAACAACTGGTTTTTACCATGCAGAGATTCAAAATTTCCCACCTGGCACACATATATATCCAGTAAATCATCCCCATTGATGTCAACCACCGAAACACCGGTACTCCACCCTTTGTTATCGGGTATCCCGGCTTCCTTGCTGATATCCCGGAAACTTAAATTGCCCTGATTGAGATAAAGGGCGTTGGATTCCTGGTTAGCGGCAAAAAACAGATCAATCTTTCCATCATTGTTAAAATCTCCCGCGCCCACACCTGCTCCGTTATAAAAATACATGTACTTGAACATGTTGAAACCAGGTGTGGGATGTAGCTTGTTGGCAAAAGCCAGCCCTGTTTCCTTGGCTGACCGCACCACAAAGGGAGCTTCCTTCCGGGTTTCGGATCGACAACCAGAAATAAGGATGACAATAAGCACCATGCCAATGGCCCACCTGCTCATACGCTGCATTTATTTATTGAACTTGCTGTTTCTTTTGAATAGAACCGGTACTTCATTATTACGGATAAAAAGAAGCCGGTATTGGTCTCCCTGACCCCAGGCACGCACCTGTTTTACCATTCCTTCTACCTGTATCCCGGATTCGCGCGAAGACATTAAGGTCAATTTTCTTTTTCCCTTATTGAGCAATACATAACCCAGGTTTGCATCCAGGCGGCCCAACTGAGGAAGAAAACCAAATTGGTTTCCACCAATCACTACATCAACCTGTCCATCCTGATCCACATCGGTACAGGCAATGGCATTGACGGAAGAAAATTGAATATAATCAGGTAAACGATCAATGGTAAACTGTCCATTTCCCTCATTCCACGCGATTATGGTTGAACAAAAATTAAACTCACCGGCCTTGGCGTCTTTGATCATGTCTTGCCCAAACAATTCCGAGATCGATTGTCGGGCGAATATGTCATGTTGAAGGCTTTGCTTTTTCAGATAAGGGAACTGCTCTTCCAGGTTTTTTTTCATAAACACGGGAACATCCCGACCATCGATATTCCTGGTCATCACCTGCTGGATGGTGCCATCCATTCCAAACTGGTTTATCCAAAGTCTGACCGGATGCAGGCTATCGGGACGGAGATAGAAATTCTCTCCAATATTTCCCAAAATGATATCCTGCCGGCCATCTCCATCAAGATCCTTTACACAGAGGGAGCGCCACCATCCTTTCTTATCAGCCAGGTTGGTCTTCAATTCGGTCATGGCACCATTGACAAAGGAAAATATCTTTACCGCTACCCAATCCCCGGCCACAACCAATTCAGCCTTTCCGTCACCGGTCATGTCTGCGCAGGCAGCCCCGGTTAACATACCCGCCTTTTTTAAGGCGCCTGTTTTCTCCTTTGACAATTCGGTAAAACGACCCTTCCCATCATTGACAAATACATAGCTTTCGGGGACAGAGCCATAGAGATAGGAAATGGACCTTCCGCCTACAAAAAGATCAAGGTCGCCATCTCCGTCCATATCACCGGCAGCCACCGCCCCGGCATTGGAGGTAGAAGGCGGAAAGGCTCCTGTCCAGGGATGAAAATGCCCACGGCCATCATTCTCATATAGCCGGTTCTCCAATTCTTTTTGCCGCGGAGTTTTTATGTTCCCCCCCGACCCGATGAATAAATCAAGGTCCTTGTCATTGTCCGCATCAAAAAACAATGCCACTGTTTCATCCCGACGCGGCTCGTTTTTATACCCAGGTATTTCCATGGGTGTAAACGACCCGCTGCGGGTTTGAATAAACAACTGACCGGGTTGCTCAAAGGTGCCCCCAATGTACAGATCTTCCAGTCCGTCGCCATTCACATCGCCTGTGGCAGTACCCGGCCCTTCGCGGGAAAGCATTGCCGGCATATTTCGTTGGGAATAAAAATCCACATAATCATCTTCCAGCATGGCGGGCAGGTTGGTAGCTACCGGTACCAGCCAGGGATCTTCCTTTTTTATGAGCGAATCGAGGGGTTTGCCTTCAGCCGGTTGTTCCAGTATATGCATCTGATCGATTCCCAGCGAATGATAGGTGGAAATAGTACGATCGGGCCAGATAACACGAACTGAATCAAGCCGGGTTCTGTTTCCCAATCCCATTTGCATCACATAATCGATGGAGGATTGAAATCCCCTACTGGGAATCTGTTCACGGGTAAAAACCTGGCCTTCCGCGTAAACCTGAACCTTTGCCCCAATACAAAAACGGTTGGGTTCCTTTCCTTTAAAGCCAAAGCTGATATAGTGGTGCTTGTTTTTCTCCCTCGAGCGGTTGGCGTACACAAAGGCTTTGGCGTTGACATTGTTTACCACCAGGTCAAGATCACCATCATTATCCAGGTCCCCATAGGCTGCGCCATTGGAGAAGGATGGTTGCATAAATCCCCAATCTTTTCCCTTGTCTTCAAAACGAAGCTGCCCGGTATTCCGGAAAGCCTTATTCGGCAAGGGAGTGGAAGGCATGCGTTTGATTACTTCATCTACTTCATCCTTTTTACCCGAGGTAGCTTTTTTCTTCACAAGGTCATTGGCAAAGAAATCAATAAAATCCTGGTTGGTGAGGTCATGCACTATCCCATTGCACACAAAAAGATCAGAGAAGCCGTCATTATCTGCATCAAACATAACCGCGCCCCAGCTCCAGTCAGTGCCCGGTACTCCGCTAAAATGGGCAATTTCCAGAAAACGGCCATTGCGGTTATTCAGTTGAACCGCGTTTTGCATAAACTGTTGATGAAAACCGGAATGGACCCGAAGGTCATATATATCATAGTTTTCAAACATGGAGGTGGTCTTTAACCGGTAGTCATCCTCGGGCAGCATGTCGGTGGTAAAGAGGTCCGGGTAACTGTCATTATTGATATCCTGCAAGTCGGCACCCATGGAGGCCAGGCTGGTATGTCCGAGCCAGGTTTCTATTTCATCTTTAAAAGAACCATTCTGCTGATTGATATAGAGATAATCACGCTCAAAAAAATCATTGGACACATAGATATCGGGCCAGGCATCGCCATTCACATCTCCGACGGTTACTCCCAGACCCAGGCTGATCAATGATCCATGAATCCCGGCCTCGTAGGTTACCTCTTTATAATGCCCGCCATCATTCCGGTAAAGATGGTCGCCACCCCCTTTCAGAAAATCAGCCACTTTTGATTGCGCCACCGGGATGTTGCGCATATTGGCATAGTTGAGTGTGTTGACAGGGATGGGGCTGTTATTGACAATAAAACAATCCAGGTCGCCATCCATGTCATAGTCAAAAAATGATGCGTGTGTGGTATAGCCATCGTCATCCAGCCCGTATTCAGAAGCTTTTTCGGTAAAAGTGAGATCGTGGTTATTGATAAAAAGCTGGTTGCGGCGCAGGGTGCTGTCAAACATGTGACCGGCATTGCAAACGTAAATATCCAGCCAGCCATCGTGGTTGATGTCCACCATGGTAACCCCGGTACTCCATTGTTGTTTTTCACCAAAGCCCGCTTTCTCAGAAATATCCTTGAATTTCAGGTTTCCTTCATTGAGGTAAAGCCGGTTGGCCACCTGGTTACCGGTAAAGAAAACATCGGAGCGTCCGTCATTATTGATGTCACCAATGGCCACGCCGGCGCCATTGTAAAAATTCCGGTATTGAAATACATTAAAGTCACGGGATTCAACCAGGTCGTTTCGAAAACCGATACCGGTATTCTTCTCCAGTTCAAACAGGGAGTCTGAGGTTTCCGTTTTACAGGAGAACAGCAAGGAGACAAGCCAAACGTAGCACAAGCGCCGCATAATCATGACCATAAAAATAAATAAAGGCCGTTGAATTGAAACGGCCTTTATTACTGTATGAAAAATAAGAGAAGATCTTATATGATCCGGTCTTAATACCCCACGTTCTGTTGCAGGTTGGGGTTGGAAGACAACGCGATATTGGGAATCGGGAACACTACGCGATAACCGGGGGAGGTTTGTGTACGCTGGTTGGTAGGGTTGTTGAACTTACCAAAGCGAACCAGGTCATTCCTTCTCCAGGCTTCCAGGTACAATTCACGACCACGTTCTGCCAGCAATGCATCCAGGTTCACAGAAGCCAGGTTGGCGGCATTCCGGTTGGCGCGGATACCATTGACAATGGCCAAAGGTGTTTCTGCGCTTGTACCACCACGGAGAATCGCTTCAGCCTTCATCAAACGGGCGTCAGCAAGGCGGAAGAAAGCGAACTCATTGGTGCTAGACCAACCACCGCTGTTCATGGTAGCAGGATCCAGGGGCCACTTGTTGGTGCGGATACCTTTGGACTCTGTAGAGAAGAACAGGCTGACCTCGGGGGTAAAGATAAGCGGGTTACCGCTACGGTCTTTCAGGTCAACGATGGGGTTACCAATGGTTTTACCCTGGGGGCCTTTCTGCTGACCAATGAGGAAACCGGCAGGACGGCCAGACAGGTTGGTAAACCCGGGCACATCATACGATTTACGTACATCGCCATCAGCAAAACTGTTGTAGAATTCAACCAGGGTGGTGAAACCGTTCCAACCATCAGGGGGCATGTTGTAGTGGTTACCCATACAACTGGCCCAAACGAGGTTGATACCCTGGCTATTCTGGCGAACAAAGATGTTCTCGCTCGACTTTGTACCATTATCCCAGGTAAAGTTGTCCCAGTAATTGTTATCGATACCAAGATCACCATTGGCGGCGATCTGGTCGCAAAGGGTGATTACTTTATTCATGTCGGCCGCGTCAAAGGTGAAGGGGCCGGCGGGAGTGTTAGGATCCTGCTTGAATACAGCCTTGTTCAGATAGGCTTTGGCAAGCAGAAAGCGGGCTGCTTCCTTGGTGGCCATGTTACGTGTAGCATGGGTATAAGTTGGCAGGTTTGGAATGATGGACTCCAGTTCGCTGATGATAAAGTCGATCGCTTCAGCACGGGTGTACACTTCAGGAAGGTCCTGAACCGCAGCCGTAGCCGGGCGGTGCTGAACCTGACCAAACAGGTCACAAACGATATAGGAGAAATAGGCACGCAGGAATTTTGCTTCGGCCTGAGTTTGACCGGAGGCTGTTTCTGCGAGCAGGGTGGTTTGGAACAAAGCGCCGTTCAAACCATTCCAGGTATCGTTGATCTGGTTGTGCGAACCATCCCATGCATGGAGATGGAGCTTACGCCAGGTACCAAAGTCATCCCAGTCGGTACCACGGGTGGGCCCGAGCAGTTCATCGGTGGTATGCTCAGAGAGCGCGTACCAGTTACCCTGTCCGATCAACTGATTCAGTTGTTCATACACTTTGGTCAGGGTAGAAGGTGTGGGGGCGCCACCGGAAGTAGAAGGAGCGATAGAGTTCGGATCCTTCATTTTCACATCCAGTTTGCTACAGGATACTACCGTGAGAACGGCGGTCACCACCAGCACAAAGGATTGAATATTTTTCGTCGTTCTTTTCATATGCTACAGTTTGATGTATTTATCATTAAAAACCGAGGTTTACGCCGAAGGTCACTGTTCTCGGCTTGGGATAACCGGCATAGTCAAATCCACGGGAAGGAACACCGTTGATCTGCTTGTCCACGTTCACCTCCGGATCCAGTCCGGAATAGCCCGTGATCAGCAACAGGTTCTGTCCGGTAACCGAAGCAGAGAGCGACTTGACCCACTTGCTCTTGATATTGAAAGCATAGCTCAGGGTGGCGTTAGACAGGCGGAGGAAATCACCTTTCTCCAGGAAGCGGGTTGATACGCTACCGGGGTTGATTGGATCTTCCGGACTGTTGGCCACAGCGTAGGTTACGTTGTGCGCGGTCTTAACGCTACCTCTCAGGAACAGGGCGTTGGCGGTATTGTTATAAACATAGAACCCGAGCGATGTATTCATGAAGATGCTGGCGCTCCAGCGACCAAGGCTGAAGTTGTTGGTAAGACCGGCTGTAAAGGTTGGCAGCGCGCTTCCCAGCAACTGGTCCTGGGCACCGTTGGAATAACGGGCATCACCATTGCCATCAAATCCGATAAACACAGGCATCTTCCAGGTAAACAGGGGATAGCCATTGGCAAAGGTTTGGGCATAAGCGCCGGAGAGACCCTGGCCGCTTACCGCACCGGTGTTAACCACCACATTGAAATCCCTCAGTTCATTCTTCAGGAAGGTCATATTATATCCAATATCCCAGCTAAACTTCTTCGCTTTAACAGCCAGGTAGTTCAGGCTGAATTCCAAACCGGTGTTCATTACATAACCGGGCAGGTTGGAGAAATAATAACTGGAAGCGCTGAATCCACCCGGAACAGGTCCGAAGAAGATCAGGTTCTTACGCTTGGTATAATAGAAATCGACTGTACCAGAGAGGCGGTTGCCTGCAATGGCAAAATCAACACCCACGCCGGTTGTGGCCGCTTGTTCCCATTTCAGGTCTTTGTTGCCCTGGTGAACAAACTGGGTTTCCTGGTTACCAGAAGTACCCAGCCAGGTTTGCTGCAGGTCAACGGCATCATAAGCACCCAATCCATCCTGGCTACCCAGGATACCATAGTTGGCGCGAATGCTTAAATCGCTGAACACTCTGCTCAGACCCTTGGCAAAATCTTCCTGGGAAAGCCTCCACTTGGCCGCAAAGGCAGGGAAGGTACCATACTTGTTGTTTTCCCCGAACTTGGAGGAACCATCAATACGAAGGGTGGCGGTGAACAGGTACTTGTCATTGATCGTATAGTTCACACGACCAAAGAAAGATTGCAGCTCAGACTTGGAATAGAACGGCAGGTAAGCTGGTCTTTCGTTGTTAAAATTGTTGATGTCTTTGATAAACACATCACCCGGATTTACCACCGGTGTGCTCAGGCCCCAGGCCACACGGCCGGAACCTTCCACTTCCGTGGCCTGATAAGAATAACCCAGAACCGCGTTCAGCTCCTGGTTGTTGAAATTCTTATCATAGGTCAGGGTGTGTTCGATCAGGGTCGTATTCAGTTTCAGATCCTGGTAAACCGCGCGTCCGTTTCCGGAAATGGGGTTTTGGTAATCCACACCAAATACGTTGTTTGTCCCGCCGGCCACCGCACTGCTTAAGCGGGGATCGGCAAAGGACTTACGAAGGCTCTTGGAATTATCAAATCCGAATGTGGCCTTGTAGGTAAGACCTTCCAGGAGCTGATAACTGGCGCTCAAGTTGGTGAGCAACCTGTTTACATTGTCGTTGTCGGTGAAATAGGCGAGCAGCATGGCAGGGTTACGGTTCCCATCCAGGGGATCGTAAAACTTGCCATTTTCATTATAGATCGGGTTGGTGGGGTTGAAGGTGATGGTTGCACCAATCAACGAACCCTGATAACCCGCGTTGTTGGTATTGGGAGCGTATTCGTTCTTTACGTTAGAATAGGTAAAGGTGGCGTCAAACTTCAGTTTGTCGTTCAGGAATTTCTGTGTAAGGTTGGCACGACCGGTCAGCCTTTTCAGACCACTGTTTTCGACGATACCTTTTTGATCATCGTAAGAACCACTCAGGCGGAGCGCTGTTCCTTTGTTGGAGAAGCCCCAGCCCAGGTTGTAGTTCTGGGAGATTCCGGTACGGAAGATCACATCCTGCCAATCAGTATTCGCACCCTTGTCAACACCCAGGATGGCGATAGCCGCATCAGCGGGAGGAGTACCGGCATCAATGTTAGCCTTCTTAACAGCCAGCAGAAAATCCTGGCCATTCAACAGGTCGTAACGGTTGGCGGTAGTAGAAATGCTGGTATTCGCACCAAAGGTGAAACTGCCTTTCTTACCCCGGCCACTCTTGGTGGTAATGATGATAACGCCATTCGCACCGCGTGAACCATAGATGGCCGCGGAGGAAGCGTCCTTCAAAATGCTGATGCTCTCGATGTCATTAGGGTTAAGAAACATCAAAGGGTTCTTGGGCGTGGAGCTACCTTCGATACCACTCAGGGTACCAGAGGTTCCACCGCCATCCAGGGGCACACCATCCACTACATAGAGCGGATCGTTATTACCACGAATGGAAGAAGTACCACGGATGTTGATCGTAGCGGCAGCACCAGGCTCACCACTTGAAGGGGTGATGGTTACACCAGGCGTACGACCCTGAAAAAGTTGTTCAGGCGTAGAAACCACGCCTTTGTTGAAGTCTTTGGGAGTGATGGCCGCTACCGATCCGGTCGCGTCTTTCACTTTCCGTGTACCATAACCAACCACTACAACCTCACCCAGGTCAGTCTGGGATCCGGTCAGGGAAACCGTTACGGCCGATTTTCCGGAAATGTTGACTTCATAATTCAGGTAGTTAACAGAAGAAATCACGAGAGTATTGGTGGAAGCAGGCACCGAGATGGAGAAATTCCCATCTGAATTGGTGGTGGTACCTGTCTTCGACCCCTTAACCACTACGCTGGCCCCTTCAATGGGAGCGCCGGTTTTGGAATCTGTCACCCTACCTGTGATAACCTTGTCTTGTGCCTGAATTGCCAGTGAAAGCAGCAAAAAAGAAAGGAGCAGGGAAACCCCCTGGAGTTTTTTGACAAGCATAAGCATTAGATAAGTGAGTTTACAATAAAATACCTTCCAGTATGTACCAGTGACACGGTATTTGAACATGAATTTTGCTCCTGCAAAAAAATGTTAAAGTTTAATCATGACCCTAAAACCGTCACTTTCAACTTCATATCGGTCACTAATACTATCCTAAGATATATAGAAAGGGTTCAATTCGAGCACCTCTGCTGCTTGATGTTCCGTGCAAAGCGTTGCGAAATTGATTGCGAAAACGTTTGCGGGGGATAACTTATTAAAAAAAATCTTAGAGTGAAGTCGGTTTGAAAATAAAGAGGCCCTTCGGAGAACCGGAGGGCCGTTTTTAAATCTAAAAACTGCTTGCTTATGGCAGACAAGCAATTTTACAGCATTATTCTCCCAAAACCTGTCTTAAACATTGGCATTCAATCGCAAACTGTTGCGAAAATGTTTGCGAAATCCTTTGCGGGGGAGAAAAAACTACCTTAACTTCCTTGATCAATAGCTTGTCATGCAAACGAAGATTACCCTGAAGGATATCTCGAGGAACCTGAACATCAGTATTTCAACGGTTTCCCGTGCCCTCAAAGGGCATCCGGATATATCTGAAGAGACCCGTGAAAAGGTGATGCGCCTGGCTTCCATGATGGAATATGAACCAAACACTTATGCCATCAGTTTGCGCACGAACAAGAGCAATATTTTTGGGGTGATCGTTCCGGAAATTTCCAACTACTTCTACCATTCTTTTATCTCCGCCCTGGAAGAGGAAAGCCGAAAGATCGGTTTCTCCCTGCTCATCCTTCAATCGGGTAATGACCCTGTTCAGGAAACGGAGAATATCAAACTCTGTCGCCTTAACCGCGTAGCCGGTGTGTTTATATCAGTGGCTATCTCTTCCCCCGATATCAGCAAATACCAGAAGCTGGAGGAAAGCAGTGTGCCGGTGATCTTTTTTGACAAAGTACCTGCCGTTGAATCTTGCAATAAGGTTTGTGTGGCCGATGAGGAAGCCGCCTCCATCGCCGCCAGTGAACTGATCAAAAAAGGCAAACAAAACGTCCTCGCCATCTTTGGCAGCACAAATATTTCCATCACCCCAAAAAGAATGGAGGCCTTTCAAAAGGTTATGGAGCGATCTCCAGGCACGCGCACCCGCTATTTCCATGCATCCAATTCCGCAGAGGCTAACCAGGTTACCCTCCAGATCATGAACGGAAATGACCGACCCGATGCCATATTCACGATGAGCGACGAGATCCTTACCGGTACCATGAAAGCCATACAGCAACTTGGTATCCGTATCCCGCAGGAGGCCGGTATCATTTCCATTTCCAATGACGATTTTATTCCCCACCTCTATGAACCCGATATCACCTATGTTGAAACCAGTGGTTATAAACTGGGCAAACTTGCCTTCCAACGTATAACAGATTACCTGGAAGGAAAGAAATTCTACCGTGAACTGATACTTCCGGCCAGACTGGTTGAAGGTCGCTCCCTATAGCAGCAAGGCATTGACTTTTATCCAGGGCTAAAATAAGAAGAGGGCCCAGCTCCTTCTTTCCAGGCCCCCTCCTTGTGGATACAAAAGGACCAAGGTCCAAATGCATTCAGGGAACGGTTTCATAAGATAAGGCTTCTCATTTGGACTTCCTGCACTAACAAACAAAAACAGCAAATTTCCCTGACATCTACGTGTGTAGCTCCGATACAAATATCCGATAGCGGTGGCCCGGTTGGGCAAAATTGACACGGGAAGAATGAAGTGATTTACTGAAAATAAGGCGTGAAATAACGGTAAAAAGAAAGAACCGCCTGGAAAGGCGGTTCCGCTCTAAACGAAAGCTTGCTTTATGTTTCGTAAGCTCTTCTGACTACTATATCAATATTAATTGATCGTCACTGTTTGGGCCTTCTCATCCAGCAGGATGGTGTAAGTACCATCGGCGGCTGGTGTCTTGAAGTTATTTCCACCCTCCCACTTGATCTTACGGGCTACACCGGTTGCCGTGCTGCCCCCACTATTATCTTCATAATCGAAAGCACCCCAGGCATTACCTGCCAGGAACTTGATATCTTTTCCTCCTACCAGGTCAAGTGTAATTTGCCATTGGCCATTGCCAAGGTAGGTCATCTGCGGACTGGCGCCCGGATCCCAGGCATTTACTCCGTTGATGCCATCCCCTACTACACGCATTTCGGCAGCGGGTGAAAATTCATACTTGATATTATCCGGGTTACGTCCATCCCACATTACGCGGTAACGTCCGGCTGAAGGCATGTTGGGGAAATTGCCCCCGTTTACTTCCATGGTGCTTCCGCTTCCACCGCTGGCTCCATAACTCCGGGTATTGGTAACATTCAGATCACCATTGTTCCAGGAATTGTTATCGATCATTTTCCAGCCATCCACGGTGAAGTCTGTCAACCCTACAAACAGGTTTGGTGCAGCAAGACCCATGGCCTGGTTGGGGAATACACTGGGAGGATCCCAGCCCGATAGAGTACCACCTCCTACAAAGCCCATGCGACCTTCACGGATATCATATTGCAATCCGGTACGATCGATGGAAATGCGGTAGTAACCCGCGGAAGGAACAGTGAAGTTGGCTCCATTGTTTGCCAGTACACCACCGGTTCCGCCAAAGTTTACATCCCAGCTGCGGCCCTGTGTTACTTTAAACTCAGCGCCGGCAGGCATATAGATATAGATGTAATAAAGCTTGTTCAGCGCGCCGGTGCGGGTGTCACGGATCAACTCAGGCGCTGTTCCGGGATCCCAGTCGTTACCATTGCCGGTTGCTGCCTGGTATCCACCGGGCAGGAAGAGGCGAACGATGCTTTCATAACTATTGATAATTACGGAAACCGTATTGGAATAAGCGGTAGAACCTGAAGCAGTCACGGCCTTGATGCGATAATCAACTTTGCCTTGTGTTCCGCCTACCACACCACAGCTAAGGGCGGTCTGGTTCATTTCCCCTTCATTCAGCGCTTTGCTCAACAAACCCACCCCTACAGGGATTTCGTTGATGGTGGCAAAGTTCTTACCGGCTGAATCATACTGCAGGGTATAGGTAATGGTTCCGGTGTACTTCTTAAAGGCGGAAGTCCAGCTAAACGTGTTTGACGGGTTATTGGCGGTAGCCAATGTACCGGTAACAGTGGTCTTCTGCGTGGTAAGAACGGCAGGGTCTGCAAAAGGCTTGGCCGAAACGGTCAATACATTTGACAGGTAGCGTTCGTTGTTATTTCCGTAAGAAGAATATACCCGTACATCCACATTGGAAGCTGTTCCGGCAGTAAGACCCAGGTTCAACAACAGATTGTTGAGTTCACGGCCTTGCAAGGTATCGGTCAACTTCCCAACAACAGTCTTGGTAACCTTCTGCGCGAAGTTGGTTCCGGTTTTAGACATTTCAATGATAAACTTGTACAGACTGGGATCCTGACCATACTTGGGGTCGGTCCAGTTCAGTGACCAAACGTTGGCAGTGGTATCTGCCAGCACCGGCGCTACGGTAGCCGCCGAAGCAGCGATGGTGATGGTCGAGCCCTTTTCATAATAGGGCAGGTCATCCACCTTGTCGCAGGCGTTGAAAAGAAACGCCGTAAGCGCGAGCAATGTTAAGCTGAGCAATTTTTTCATACTATGATTATTAAGGATGAATTATTGTTTGACTACCGTGTATTTACCGGTTTTGAAATTGAGCGTGATCTTGTAGGTGCCGGCCACTGCGGGAGTGGGAATGGCATCCGGATCGCTTCCGCCGCCCATATTGTATCCGATATCTCCGCCGGTGGCGCTGGAACCGCCATACTGGGGTTGCCAGAAACCAAGGGTGGAAAGGAACTTATACTGCAGGCCGGGGCTCAGGGCAATAGTGATATTATACTCGGTATTGCTCACTTTCACGCATTTCTGTGCCAGGGGCGGGCTGTTGGTCCAGTCACTGGGTACCCCGCTTCCGGTAATGTACAATTCACCAGTGGGGGGAATGGGCACTACCACATCCAGATAGGGAGTGATTTTGATCTGGAGTGTATTGGAATACAGCGGCACCGTATTGTTGGCCAGGGAGGCTTTCAAACGGAACTCGATGTTATGCTGGATATTCTCCAACATTTCCAGTTTGGTCATCACCGAGTTCAATTCCTTCACGGTAAAGGTCATACCCAGTTCGCGGGAAACGGATACTTCCTGCATGGAAGGGCTGGTGAAATTGGCGCCTACGGTATCTACCTGCAGCACATAAAGCACATCCTGCGAACTGGTACCGGTAGTGAACATATAATCGGGGTTGGTCCAGTCAAAACGAATGGCCTGGCTGGAAGCGTTGGCCCCGGTAAGAACCATGGCGTTGGTGGAGGAGGCCGTCAATACCGGCGAAGTACCTCCCTCAAAGTATATCCTGTTCTCGTCTTTTTTACAAGAACTGAACAAACCCGCCAGGATGCTTATGAAAAACAGTTTTGAAAGTATTGTTTTCATAAATTAATTTTTAAATGAGTGGTTTGGCATTTATTGAATTAATATCCCGGGTTTTGCACCAGGTTTGTATTCGATGAGATATCAGCCGAAGGGATTGGGTAAAGTTTCCGACGGGCATCCACACCGGTACCGCTCTTCGCGCCACCTTTCCAGGGCCAGAGGTAGGTATCCTCAGTGAACCTGTTGTAGCGGATCAGGTCGGTACGACGGAACCCTTCCCAATACAATTCACGGGCGCGCTCATCCAACACGAAGTTGGTGGTGAGCTCGGGGGCGGAGATATTACCATTGGTATTGCCATAGGCCCTAACACGAAGCAGGTTGATATAATTTACGGCATTGGCTACCGTACCACCGGTACCACCACGGGTAACAGCTTCTGCATAGATCAGGTACATTTCAGGCAAACGGAAAAGCGGGAAATCGATATCCACCCAGGTAAGACTGGAACCGGCTGCTCCGGCACGGTTTACGTTGCGGAACTTGGGAACAGCATACCCATCGGTAAACTGGGTGAGGTCATTGATCTCGAGGTTTTGTCCGGCTGTAAAGAACAGGGAGCGCTTGTCGGCCGTTCCATTAGGATCGGGGAACAAGGCAGGCAGGTTCTTGGTCGTGCGTATACCAGCCCAGCCACCATCCAATCCATATACAGAGGCGGTCATGCTACCACCCACCGAAGCGTGAGCCAGGAAGGTAGTACCACCCCAGTTCTGAGTTTTCAAGCCATCGTAGTTGATGGTAAAGATGAACTCGTTGGTGTTAAGATGGTTATCGGCCAACATCAGTTGCTGATAGTTGGAATGCAGGGAATAACCGGCGGCAATTACCTTGGAAGAGTAAGTGATCGCTTCGGTCCAATGGGCTGTACCTGTATATACTTCCGCATTCAGGTAAAGGCGGGCGAGAAGTGCCCATACAGCAGCCTGGTCGGCGCGGCCGTATTCATTGGTTTTGGCGGTTACCAGTTTGCTTTCCAGGTCGAGCAGTTCAGATTCGATGTAAGTAAACACCTGGGCGCGTGCTTTCTGAGGAGGAAGGACAGAACCCAGTTCATCGGCTTCGGTCACAAAAGGAACATTGCCAAACAGGTCCATCACCACCCAATACTGGAAGGCGCGGAGGAAACGGGCTTCTTCACGGAACATTTTGATCTCATCGGCAGCGGCACCAGTGATGCCACGGGAAGCCAGCTTATCATCAGCAGATTGACGGATGAAATCATTGCAGAGTGTTATTTGGTAATAGGAGCGATAATAAAGACCGGTCAACATGGGGTTGCTGGCAGACCAGTTCATGTTGTGGAAGTCCTGGATACCTGGGTCACCCCAGGATACCACGGCTTCATCGGTACTCAGTTCCTGGGCTTTCCAGAACAAACGGAGAAAGTCGGAGGTACCTTCATCGATACCCTGAACATCACCGTTTCCGGCAGGGCCCTGGTTGCCCGTAAGGGCAAAAGCGCCATACAATTTTGCAAAAGCTTGTTTGTATCCTGCCGCCGTAGAATAAACACTTTCGGAAGTGATATCATTGGTGGGCAGCAGGTCCAGCTTCTTCGTACATGACAATAGACTGCCTGTCAGAAGAAGCGAGGCGAGGGATATTTTAAAAAGATTCCTTTTCATAAATACTTTTTTTATTGGCATGCAAGAAGATTAAAAGTCAAGGTTGAATCCAAGGGCCACGGTACGGGGGCGGGGGTAGAAATTGTTGTCAATACCACCGTTGATCTCGGGATCGAGGCCTTTATACTTGGTTATTACAAATACGTTCTGAACATTTAAACTTATCCGGAGGTTGGCCTTCAGTTGGGCGATACGTCCGGCATTGTAGCCAATGTTGAAGTTATCCATCCGCAGGAAAGAAGCGTTCTGCACATAGTAGTCAGACAGGTAATAGTTGGTACCATCCCCGCTGAATCCGGTATTCAGATAATCCACGGAACCGTTGTTGATGTATCCGATCGGGTTCAGGATATTACGGAGTGTACCGGTTCCGGAAGCTACGTTGTTGTACAGGTAGTTTCCTACATTGGCACGCATCACCAATCCTGCATTCCACTTCTTATAGGTAACATTGGTAGAGAAACCAAAGAAGGCTTTGGGATCAATACCCTTGTATTGATAGAGGTCTTTTTCATTGATCAATCCATCCCGGTTGATGTCTTCAAACAGGTTGTCGATCGGCTTATCAGTAGCCTTGTCATATACCTGCTTGTAAACAAAGAAAGAACCACGGTTGTAACCCACGGAGTGGATCATCACGGTATTACCAGTACCACCGGAGATACCACCAAAACGGGCACCGGCATAAGAAGGATCATCGGAAATGGTCAGCTTGGTGATCTCATTCTCATTATAAGTGGCGTTAAAGGCAACATCCCAGGTAAGGTCTTTCTGACGGATGGGCTGGAAATTCAGGGTTACTTCAACCCCTCGGTTTTCCATGCTACCTACGTTAGCGACGATATTGTTGGAGAAATTCGTACCAGCCGGCTGGTTGATAGAGTTCAGCAGGTCGGTGGTTTCTTTCTTATATACTTCCACGGAACCAGAGATCCGGCTGTCGAGGATGGCGAAATCCAGGGCCAGGTTGGTGGTGGCTGTTTGTTCCCATTTCCGGTTGAAATAATATCCACCGGGGCGGTACAGTTGGTAGAAGGAATTACCAAACTGGTACTGGGCGGTCAGGGAGCTCAGGTTGTAATAAGAAATATAATCGTAGTATCCGATACCATCCTGCTGACCGGTAACGCCATAACCAATACGGAGTTTCAGGTCATTGATCAGGTTGGATGATTTCAGGAAGGGTTCCTCGCTGATCTTCCAGGCCAGGGCAGCGGAGGGGAAGGTACCCCAGCGGTTGTCCTTATTGAATTTGGAAGAACCATCACGACGAACAGAGGCAGTCAGGATATACTTGTTGTTAAAGGTATAAACCAAACGTCCAAGGAAAGATACCAGACGGTAACGAGGCTCATCAAAGGGGAAGTTGGGGGTGGAAACCAGCGTACCATCATACGTATAATCAAAGTACGGAGTCCAGTTGCCATTGGCATCGGGCTCGGTACCATTGAAATTCTTGGTCAGGTAATCCTGGTATTCATAACCAGCCACCGCTTCTACCCGGCTCTTGATACTCGCGATATCTTTTGTATAGTTCAGGTAAAAGTTCAGGTAGGTATTGGCGCGGGTTTGCTTATACTGCGTATTCACACCACCGTGGAAAGTTCCACCGGGGTCTTTGAAACGCTTATAAGACATGGCCGCGCTGTCATTCACCATTACAGTACCGGTACCTTCAGAAATATCATACCCTGTATTCAACACGGCATGCAGGTCGGGGAAGAAATGGAGTTTGTAATCCAGCAGGATATTACCCACACTTCTTTTCACTGTGCTCTTGTCTTCTCTTTGCTCCAGCAAACCCAGCGGGTTGAAAGGAGCGAGTGATTTCAGACCCGTAGTGGAGTTGGCATCCAGCCATTCCCAATATCCGCCAAAGCGGTTGCTCTTGCTATATACATCCTGTGTGGGGTCAAAGCTAACGGCGGAACCAATAGCTCCCTGGTTACCAAAGCGGGTCTTGTTAACCGCGCCTTTCAGGTTCAATTCCACTTTCAGGTGGTTATTCAGCAGCATCGGGCTGAGATTGATACCAACCGAGGTACGGCTGATATTATCTGTTTTCAGTACACCATCCTGGAACAGGTAACCCAGCGAGATCCGGTAAGGGAGCTTGTTGAGTGAACCCGAAATGCTCAGGTTATTGTCACTGGCAATGGCGGTACGATAGATCTGGTCCTGCCAGTCGGTGTTGGCATTACCCAACAACGCTTTGAGGGCATTGCTACCCTTGGCATTGACGATGGTCCTGATCTGATCGGCATCCAGTACATCCACGGTTTTACCCACAGTGGCGGCAGAAACCATGGTGCTGAAATTGATGGTGGGTTTGCCACGCTTACCTTTCTTAGTGGTAATCATGATAACCCCGTTGGAGGCACGCGAACCGTAGATGGCGGTTGCGGAGGCATCCTTTAATACGGTAAACGACTCAATGTCGTTCGGGTTGATCAGGCTCAGCGGGTTTGAAGCCCCGGAAATACCATCGTTGGAAATAGGCATCCCGTCGATCACGATCAGCGGGTCATTGCTGGCATTCAGCGAAGCCCCACCCCGAATACGGATGGTGCTACCGGCACCAGGTTGTCCACTGTTAGACGTAATCGCAACACCAGCAACCTTACCGGCAATCAACTGCTCGGGGGTGGTGATCGTACCCTTGTTAAAATCTTTTGCGGTCACACTAACCACAGAACCGGTAAGGTCCTTTTTGCGCGAAGTACCATAACCGATCACTACTACTTCTCCAAGAGAAGCAGCATTCACGGAAAGTACAACGTCAACGGTTGTGCGGCCTTCGATGTTCACTTCCTGGGTGGTAAACCCAATGGAGGAAAACACCAGCGTTGTCACACTCGGAGCCACGGAAAGACTGTACGCACCATTTGAATTGGTCTGCGCACCAGTCGGAGTGCCTTTGGCAATTACAGTAACGCCAGCTATGGCGGAACCATCTCTTGCATCAGTCACCTTACCCGTAATGACCCTGTCCTGTGAAAATGAAACTTGAGCTGTAATCAGCGTCAATGAGAGGATGAAAGTCCTCCATAGATTTCTACGGCGCATAAGCAATCATTAAAGCGGTTAGAAGAATTATAGAAATATTAATGTGTATTTCTTACACAATAATAGCTAATAATTGGAATCTGGAAAAAAAATTCAGGGTGATTTTAATCAAGCCTTACCAGGATTCCGGACATCGGGGTATCATTCCGCAAAGGTTTGCGGTTATATATAAAGTAATAATTTAATGTGAGTTAGGTCAGGTCCTGTTCCGGGCGCTGTAAAGCTTGCCTGGTCGATGGGGAACATCGGTTTCCATTTCATCCAGGTCCTCCACCCAGTCTTTGAGCATGATCTTCTTGCGGAAGTTCCGGCGGTCGAGTTTGACATCCAGGATGGCTTCGTAGAGTTCCTGGAGCAGTCGCAGGGAGAATTTTTCGGGTAAAAGATTAAAAATCACCGGGTGCTCCATGATCTGGTCGCGGAGCATGGCCAGGCAGGTATCCAGGATTTCCTTGTGGTCAAAGGCCATCCGGCGGATATCCTTTACCCTGTGCCAGTGTACCTGGTTATCCGTGATCTTAAGCTGGTGGTGATTGATATTTAATAAGGAATAGTAGGCAGTAGTGATTACACGACCCGATGGGTGGCGGTTAACCGCTCCAAAAGTGTGGACTTGCTGAAGGTACACATCATCCAGTCCGGTACGGGCTTTTAAAACCCGGTAGGAGGCTTTGTCAAGATCCTCGTCTGGTCTTACCAGGTCCCCTAATAAGGAGAGCCTGCCTTTAAATTCTTCCAGGTCGGATTCCATGAGCAAGACCTTGAATTCGCCTTCATCATAACCGAAGATCACACAGTCAACCGAAACGGCTATATTAAAATAGTCAAGGTGACTGATCTTCTCGATCTCCGCCGTCTTAAGCAAAATCCTTTCTTCCATATGGCCGCTGTTTAACGGACTAAGATATTATTGTACGACGACTTTGACAAAATTCCCGTATAAACCCGATTTTATCTTGATAATATAGTTACCTGCTGCGGGTTTTTGCTGGAAGGAAAGGGGCAGGATATACTCCCCTTTGGCCAGAAAGCGGCTATCCAGCAACTGCAGGAACTGGCCGTTGGCACCCAATAACTCGATCTCCACCTTGCCCGCCTCCGGAATATTCACTTTGGCAAATAGTTCGCCCTGGGATGGGTTTGGATAAACCTTTAATTGCAGGGGGTTACCATTATAGTACAGGTTTGACACGGGGGTGGTAGCCACATTGTTTACATTCCGGTTGATATAAACGTGGTATTCACCGGGCTGAAGCGTTACGTTCTGGGCCGTGCCCGTGGCGGAAATAATGCTGTTGTCCAGGTAATCCCACCATACCCCGGCTTCGGGGAAGGTAACCGATGCCGCCTGCGGAATCAGGTCAAAATTACCCACCACCAGGATCTTGGAGCTGTCGGTATTTACCTTCATCCATTTAAATGCCCCGTTCAGGCTGCGTTCAATAGTGCCTCCGGTAAAACTGTTGCGGAAAGAATTATGCTTGCGCAAGGCAAATAGCTTCGTGTACACCGTTTGCAGGGCCTTGCGGTTTGTATTCTGTAAATAATCCCATTTGATCGGTTTGGGGTCAAGACGGCAGGCATTGTTCACCGTTCCGTTGGTGCAGTAATTGATGGAATAATCATATCCCATTTCCCCAAACTGCCAGAGCATTTTCGGGCCAGGCATGGTAAACAGGAAGGCGGCCGACATCTCGCTCCGTTTGAGGGCCGTGTTCAGATCGCGTGTATTATAAGATCCCTGGGTCAACCCTTCATTTAATAACCGATACATCACCCTTTCCTCATCATGGCTCTCCATATAGGAAACCAGGTAAGGATTTGTCCAGCCCCTGTTCACATGCAGCGCCCCGTCAATATTTGAATTGGCAATGACCCCCATGGCTGCCTGGCTGAAATTGTAATTGATATTTCCCCAGAGCAGCATACCATAGTCCGACAATTCCTTCTCTTCATTGTTGGCTGCAAAATGTTCCAGGATCACATACGAACCATTTGACCGGGATTGAAGTGTATCGTAATACGATTTCCAGATGGCGATACGACTGGCATCATAATTACTCCAGGCGCCTACATCACTGCCGGAGTTTACCTGGGTAAAGCCTTTGGACAAATCAAAACGGAACCCGTCGATCTTGTAATTCACCAGCCAATGTTCGGTTACCCGCTTGAAGAAATACTTGGTCTGTAAACTTTCGTGGTTAAAATCGTTGAATACATTAAAAGGGTGACGGGCCACGGTATTGAACCAGGGGTTGTCCGCCGCCGGACGGTTATTCACCCCATCCCAGTACAAGGCTGCCAGGGGACAAAGACCTGTGGCATGGTTCAGCGCGATATCCATGATCACAGCCATGCCCTTGCTATGGGCAGAATCAACAAATCGTTTCAGGTCATTCTTTGGACCATAATATTTATCCGGAGATAAGAAGAAATCGGGATTGTAGCCCCAGCTCAGGTTTCCTTCAAACTCATTAATGGGCATAAGTTGGATCGCGGATACACCCAGATTTTTAAAGTAGGTCAGCGTATCACTCAGGGTTTTCCAGTCATGCGCCGCCAACAGATCTCGCAGCAGGCATTCATAAATGATCAGGTTTCGCTTATCCGGTCGGGTAAAATTGGGTACGGCCCAGTTGTAGGCAGCCTGTCCGGTTTGAACCACTCCTACTATACCCGAAGTGGCAGTGGGATAGGCTTTGAGGTTGGGATAAGTGGTATTGCTGATAAATCCGTCGTTCCAGGGATCGAGTATCTTTTCACAATATGGATCCGTTACTTTCAGGTTCCCATTTACGAGGTACTGAAAAGCGTATTCGGTGCCGGGTGTTAAACCTGTTACACGCACCCACCAGCGGTTGCCATCCGGTGTTTTATTCATCAGGTATTGTACCTGCTCCAGCCAGTTACTGCCAGGGAACTCCCCGATCACCGATACCCTGTTCTTACCAGGGGCATACAATACAAATGTGATAGAGGTATCTCCCGGTTCATAATTAATCCCATCCTGTACACCGGCAGGAAGAGCCACAATATTGGGTGAGGAAGGCCCAACAAAGAAACGGACCGTATCACGCTTGGTTACCGCACCCGCCACAGCCTCGGCTATCAACTCCTGTGTGCCGGCCGCTGTTATCACCGGAGAAGCGGAAATAGTGCTAACCCCATTGGCGGATTGTACCAGATTACCATTCCAGTACAATTTCATGTCGCTTGACTGGCTGGCCACAGCCGTGGCATCTATACTTTCCCCGATCGATTTAGTAATGGGTTCTGCTACCCGAACATATTTGGGCTCAAATGGAGGTTGGTTAAATCGTACAGCCAGATTGTTATCATACAAAGGCACATACATATCACTTCCATCCGTGTTGCGCTGTACCTTGGTACCAGCCCCGTCGCGGAACAATACCGCGATCTGGATAATACTTTCCCCGGCTGTAAGGTTGAAAAAGGAATTTATATTGGTAATGGAATAGGCCCACTTGTTGGTGCCCGTTGAAACAGCTTGCGCCCCCGATGGCGTGGTTCCCCAGGTAAAAGGTACATGCTTCCAATCGGCTGAACTGGTGCTCAACGTAGTGATTACCCCGATATGCACATATACGGCACCGGTATGTCCCAACAAACCCTGGTTACCCTTTGTGGCATCCACCGTAATGGTGATATTTCCCGCACCTGTGGCAAACTCAGGGGTCCAACTCAGTAATTGCGACCTGGAAATCAACCCCGCAGTAATACCCATCCACAAAAGCAGTAACTTCCTTTTCATGGCAAGCTTATTTTAGATTTGAATGACTAAGTTACAAATATGTACTTACAACACATTAAACCGGGGTTCATTTTTTTCAAGTTGGCTATGAAGAATTGACCATCAATCAATAATAGTTAATAATTAGTAATCAATAATTAGTTTTGAATCCGCAAATGACCTTATGTATTCAACTCCTGAAACAAAAAGCTGGCAGTCGCAAACCATTACCCTGTTGAAGGCGGGTAGTATTTCCAAAAAAGACATAGATATCTTACGGGGAGTACTTCGTTTTCATGAATACCGGTATTATGTATTAAATGATCCGCTGATCTCCGACGGGGAATATGACCAATTGTATAAATCCCTGGAGAAAATTGAAAATGAAAACCCCGCCCTGGTTTCACCCGATTCACCCACTCAACGCGTGGCCAAGGGGTTGACAAAGGATTTTCCAACGGTACAGCATTTGGTGCCGATGCTTTCCCTTGACAACTCGTACAACAGTGAAGACCTGTTGGATTTTGACCGAAGGGCGCGGGAATTGGCCGGGGTGGATAGGATTGAGTATTGTGTGGAGCCCAAATTTGACGGGGCGAGCATTTCCCTTATTTATGAAAATGATCTGCTCACAAGGGGGGCTACGCGTGGCGATGGTGTTGAGGGAGATGAGATCACCACCAATATCCGGCAGATTCGAAGCCTGCCTTTATCGGCGGCATTTTCAAAATATGGTTTGCAGCAGGTAGAAATTCGCGGGGAGGTGCTGATCAATAAGGCCAATTTTAAAAAATACAATGAGGCGATCATGGAGCAGGGGCTTCCTCCCCTCGCCAATCCACGCAATGCCGCCTCGGGAACACTTCGGATCAAGGACCCTTCTGAGGTATCGCGTCGCAACCTGGAGGCTTTTGTGTACCATATCAGCGATTATACCCTGGCAGATGGCAAACCACAACCCGACCTGCTAAAAAGCCATAGCGGCTCACTCGAATTATTATGGGACCTGGGTTTTCGTAGTCCTGAAACAGAGAAGAAGGTTTTCCATGGCATTGAAAAAGTGATTGAGTATTGCCTCGCATTTGAAGCCGGCCGTGATGACCTGCCTTACGAAATTGACGGGATGGTGATCAAGGTAAATTCCTTTGCCTTACAGGACAAACTGGGCATGACCAGCCACCACCCCCGCTGGGCCATTGCTTTTAAGTTTAAGGCCAGACAAGCCACCACTAAACTATTGAATGTGGAATTTCAGGTTGGGCGCACCGGGGCCATTACCCCTGTTGCAAAATTGGAACCCGTTAGCGTGGGGGGAGTAACGGTGAGCAGCATTTCCATCCATAATGAAGAATATATCCGGGAAAAGGACCTGCGAAAGGGGGATACGGTATTGATTGAAAGGGCCGGCGATGTGATCCCCCAAATTGTGAAATCGCAACCCGATTTGAGATCGGGTAAAGAAGAGAAGATCCATTTCCCCACCCACTGTCCGGTATGTGGCAGCAAACTGGCAAAAGAAGAAACGGAAGCCGTTTGGCGTTGTATCAATATTGAATGTGAGGCCCAGGTATTGGGTCGCATTATCCATTTTGTGAGCAAGGATGCCATGGATATCCGTGGCTTTGGCGAGGCCAATGCCGAAAAGTTCTATGAAATGGGTTTGCTAAAAGACATTCCCGGGATTTACACCCTTGACTTCAATAAACTAAAGGGCCTGGAAGGGTATGGCCAAAAGTCGATCGACAACCTATCCTCAGCCATTGAGAATTCGAAAAATCAACCGCTACACCGTCTTATTTACGCCCTGGGTATCCGATTTGTGGGAGAAACAACTGCCAAGACCCTGGCCAACCGGGTAAACCACCTGCTGGATTTCGCGAACCTGACACAGGAGCAACTGCTGGAACTGGAAGATGTGGGCCCCAAAGTAGCCGGGAGTATCTTTCATTTCTTCCAGAACAAGGATAATATACATATGCTTCAGGAGTTGGAAAAACTGGGTCTGCAATTAAAAAACACCAAGAAGGAAGTAAGTACCGGTGGGTCATTGGAAGGACTTACATTTCTACTGACCGGCACCCTGCCTACCCTGAAACGGAGCGAGGCCGAGGCCCTGGTAGAGGCCCATGGAGGCAAACTGCTTAGTGGGGTAAGCAGCAAACTCAATTACCTGATTGTTGGTGAGGATGCCGGTAGCAAACTGGAAAAAGCCAAAAAGATCAATACCGTTAAGATCATCACCGAGGCCGAATTTCTTACCCTGATAGGCCGTTAGTACCTAACGAGAATCATGTTTGTGGTTTCCATTTTTCCCTACCTTACGCATAACCTTGGGTAACCCCGAGGTGTACCAGTTATTGGCTGCATCACTATTTATCACCAAAAAAATCGATGCGGTATGATCAAAAAAATCAACGGTGAATCCTGGAAGCAATTGAAGTTTTCCGGATGGAACCAGCTCCGCAAT
The DNA here is from genome assembly GCA_041916555.1 of Chitinophagaceae bacterium. GTDB lineage: Bacteria > Bacteroidota > Bacteroidia > Chitinophagales > Chitinophagaceae > SpSt-398. The sequence continues at coordinate 29,863 of JAYRZH010000010.1, forward strand.
AAGTACGCCCTTTCCTCTCAGGGAAGGATTGCCAGTTACAAAAAGGATGTATTGGAAGATGGCAAACTACTGAATGGATCGTTTACAACCGGGTACAGAACACTCAACCTGCACCGGCCAGACAGCAAAGGGACCCTGTATATCCACCGCGAGATCGCCAAACTTTACCTCACCAAGCCCAGCCCCAAACACCGGTATGTGGTTCACCTAAACCATAACAAACTGGACAACCACCAGAAAAACCTGAAATGGGCTACGCTTGAGGAAATGATCCGGCACCAACAGAAAAGCCCTGCCAAGATCGCTTACAAGAAAGTGCAGGCCAACCGGACCGTTGGGCTAAAGCTCAGGGCAACCCAGGTAAAAAGAATCAAAGACACCCTTAAAGACCCCAAACGAAGGATCACCATTAAGCGGCTGGCCGAGCAATACGGTATCAGCGAAATGACCATCTATCGGATCAAGAGTGGGGAGAATTGGGGAAGAGTTTGAGGATTAACCGCGGAGAATAGGTTTACCGCAGAGAACAAGAGGACGCGGAGTTACGCAGAGATATTATGAGAGCTATTTGCTTTTGATATACAATATTTTAAAATTATCTCTGCGGTCCTCTGTGTCCTCTTGTTCTCTGCGGTAAACCTATTCTCTGCGGTAAATCTGTTCTCCGCTGTGAATCCCTGCCTGCTATTTATATTTGTAAAAAAAATGCTCCAGGCCTCTACCCTAAAATTCCTCAAAGACTTAAAGAAAAACAACAATAAGCCCTGGTTTGACGCCCATCGTGTGGCTTATGAATCGGCGAGAAAAGATTTTGAAGGTTTTGTTCAATCGCTGATTGATGGCTTGTCGAAAAAGGATCCTGATGTGGCGGGTCTGACTGCAAAGGGCTGTATGTTCAGGATAAACCGGGATGTGCGCTTCTCAAAAGATAAATCCCCTTACAAAACCAATTTTGGGGCATTCCTTAATAAAGGCGGCAAAAAAGCCATGACAGCCGGGTATTATTTTCACTTGGAGCCCGGGCAGATCTTTATCGGTGGTGGGCTCTACATGCCCATGCCCCCTGATTTAGCCAAAGTGCGGCAGGAGATCGATTATAACCTGAAAGATTTTAAGAAGATCATTCAGTCGGCCAGGTTCAAAAAAGTCTATAAAGACCTTGACCGCTCTCCCGAATATTCCTTAAGCCGTGTTCCGAAGGGATACGAAACTGACAACCCGGCCGCTGAATACCTGAAGCTGAAGAGTTTTGTGGCAACCATCAAACTCACCGATGCGGATGTAACTTCTGCCGCGGCAAAAAAGAAAACAATGGAAGCTTATGAGGCCCTGCTTCCATTGGTAAAATTCCTGAATGAAGCCATTAGTGGTTAATCACCCCCAACAGGGGAGGCTTATTAAATAAGCCCCTTTTCTTTTAAGTACTCCGCAATTTGAACAGCGTTGGTAGCCGCTCCTTTGCGAAGGTTATCCGAAACGATCCACATATTCAAAGTGCGGGGTTGGGTCTCATCCCGGCGAAGCCTTCCTACAAATACCTCATCCCGCTCATGCGCGTCTTTGGGCATGGGATATTGCTGATTAGCCAGGTCATCCACTACAACCACGCCCGGGGCCTTCTCCAGCAATTGTCTTACTTCAGCCAGGTCAAACTCATTGGCAAACTCTACATTCACCGCCTCACTATGCCCGCCAACCACTGGAATACGGACCGTGGTAGCAGTAACCCGAATGGATTCATCCCGCATGATCTTCTTGGTCTCGTTAACCATTTTCATTTCCTCCTTGGTATATCCATTGTCCAGAAACACATCGATCTGTGGGATCACGTTGAGGTCAATAGGGTATTTATAAGCCATTGGCCCATCCACTCCTTTTCGTTCATTAAACAATTGATCAACTGCCTTAACACCGGTACCGGTAACACTCTGATAGGTGCTCACCACGATACGCTCTATGCCATAACGTTTGTGAAGCGGGTTTAAGGCTACTACCATTTGAATGGTGGAGCAGTTTGGGTTGGCAATGATTTTATCATTGGCGGTTAAAACATCCGCATTGATTTCAGGTACTACCAGTGGTTTGGAAGGATCCATCCGCCAGGCCGAGGAATTATCCACTACCGTAATACCGGCAGCAGCAAATTTAGGAGCCCATTCCGTGGAAGTGCTTCCACCAGCGGAGAAAATAGCCACAGCCGGTTTGGCAGCGATCGCGGTTTCCATCCCCACAACCGTGTATTTACTTCCCTTGAACTCTACCTGTTTCCCTACCGATTTTTCCGAGGCAACCGGAATCAATTCACTAACTGGAAAATTTCTTTCTGCCAATACCTGTAACATTTTGGTGCCTACCAATCCGGTGGCGCCGACAACTGCAACTTTCATTTTTTTCTCCCCCCGATCTTCTAACGAAGACTTTTAAATGGTTATAAAATGGATAATTAAAAAAAGAGGCCCTCCGTGTTGGAAGGCCTCAGTTCGTTTATGTTTTCCTACATACAACTCACCCGAGCCTTCCCATGGAAAGTTTCTTGGTGCCCTTTGTATGTTTGGTCATTTGTTTCATGAGCAGCAAAAGTAAAGCGGTATCGTGTTAACCGCCAAATTTTCCCCCTGTTTATTTTGTTTCCAATATTATATTTTTCGCCAAACCTTTTCTTATGATAAAAAAACAACTGTTCGTACTCGCTGCAATACTTTTTGCCAGTCAGGCCGTTTTCACCCAGGCCAGATACAGTGTATTGATTCATGAAATCATGGCCGATCCCAGTCCGGCAGTGGGCTTACCGGCCGTTGAATGGATCGAATTAATCAATGTATCGGGTCAACCTGTTTCTGTCGCCGGCTGGAGACTTCGTGACCTTCATTCCCAAAGCGGGGCATTCCCCGCGCAGGTATTGGCTCCGGGGGAGATACTGCTGGTTTCGTCGGCCTCTGCAGCTACAACTCTTTCGGCCTATGGCCCTGTACTTACGGTTTCCTCCTTCCCTTCACTGGATAATGAGGGTGATCTCCTTTCAATTATTGATCAAAACGGGCAAACCATCCACGCCGTTCGTTATTCGCTTGCTTCCTACCAAAATGAATTAAAACAGGCTGGTGGCTGGAGCCTTGAAATGAGGGATACGGATTGTGCCTGTATTGAAAAAAGCAATTGGCAGGCCAGTACCGATCCTTCCGGGGGAACACCGGGTCGTGCCAACGCCTCCCGGCTACACCTTACTGATACGGAAGGACCCCGAATAATAAAGGCCTATCTGAAAACCGATCATTCCTTGCTGGTGCAATTCAACGAACCCATTGACAGCACAAGTGCCGCATCGCCGGGATATTATGGATTGCCACCAGACTTTTCCATTTCCCAGGTAACACAGATTCCGCCGCTGTTTGACCGGGTGGAGATCGGGTTTATGGGTCAGGTGGATACAGGGCTAGTGTATGAACTCACGGTAAAACATATCCGCGATTGCAAGGGATTACCCATTGATCCGGAAACCCGGGTGAAATGGGGAAAGCCTTCGGCGCCACAAGTGGGTTCCCTTGTTCTGAATGAGGTCTTGTTTTATCCCAAAACCGGTGGCGCGGATTATGTGGAGATTTATAACCGGGGCTCTAATATTATCAATACCCGGGAATTGTTTTTGGCCAACAGACAGCCAAATGGTGACCCGGGTACTCCCATTTCCCTCCAGGAAGAAACCCTACTCTTATTTCCTGGTGAGTATTGGGTGGTAACCACCGACAGTCTGGCCCTTATTCGTGATTACTGGGTAAAAGACCCGGCCAGGGTAAGGGAAACCAATGGATTCCCTTCGTTGCCTACTGATAAGGGAAGCCTGCTCCTGCTGCACATTGGAAATACTATTCTGGATGAATTGAATTATGATAAAAACTGGCACTCTCCCCTGCTGAATGATCAAAGAGGTATCGCGCTGGAGCGGATCGATCCAGATGGCATTACACAGGATCCTTCAAACTGGCATTCGGCAGCCTCTACGTCGCGCTGGGGAACACCAGGTTATTTAAACTCCCAAAACATATCCAATCAAGTGGCTCCCGATGAGCTTACTGTTGACCCTGTTTATTTTAGTCCGGATAACAATGGTACTCTTGATTTCACCAGCATTCAATACCGGTTAAAAGAACCGGGGCAATTAGCCCATGTGCGGGTATTTGATAGAAGCGGGCGGATGATTCGTTTTCTGGTAAATGGGAGTCTGACAGGCGCCGAAGGGCGCTGGACCTGGGATGGTTTGGGGGATGACAGAAAGGTGCTGCCACCCGGGCCATATATCATACTGGCTGAGTTTATGTCCCTCAGTGGAAAAAGAAAAACCTACAAGACACTGGTCACCCTGGTTACCGGGGATTAAAGGTTATCACCTCCCAGTTCAATGTCAAAATTGACCAGGTCGCGGAACTGCTGAATCCTTTCTTCCAGTTCACCCTGACGAAGTTCTTTCAATCTGGTGGGGCCAAATTTTTCTCCACAGAAGCTGGCCAGGGCGGAGCCGGCAATGATGCCGGATTTCATATTGGAGAAGCTGATGTCCCGGGTGCGGGCGATATGGCCAATAAAACCACCGGCAAAAGTGTCACCGGCGCCGGTTGGGTCAAATACGTCCTCCAGCGGGAGTGCGGGGGCAAAAAACACGCCTTCATCATGGAACAGCAAGGCGCCATGCTCACCTTTCTTAATTACCAGGTATTTGGGGCCCATTTTCATGATCTCCTTGGCAGCTTTCACCAGGGAATATTGGGCGCTGAGTTCGCGGGCCTCACTGTCGTTGACCATCAGCACATCTACCTTACGGAGTACTTTTTCCAGGTCGGGCATGGCGGTTTCCATCCAGAAATTCATGGTATCCATAACGACCAGACGGGGCCTTGTCCGCATTTGGTCTATCACCGCCAATTGTACGGCAGGCACCAGGTTGCCAAGCATAAGAAACTCACAGTCCTGGTAACTTTCCGGCACCACAGGATTGAAGTTTGCCAGTACATTTAATTGAGTATCAAGGGTGTCACGGGTATTCATGTCCAGGTGGTACTTCCCGCTCCAGAAGAATGATTTCTCATTTTCCTTGATCTGCACCCCTTCGAGGTTGACACCACGGGCTTCCAGAATTTTGAGTTCCTCTTTGGGAAAATCGCCACCCACCACCGAAAGTTGTTTGATGGGCCGGGTGAGGTTGGAAGCGCTCCAGGCAATATAAGTGGCGGCGCCGCCCACAATCTTATCGCTTTTACCAAAGGGGGTTTCGATCGCATCAAAGGCCATGGAGCCGACTACAACGAGTGACATGATTCGGTGTTTTGGGGTTTGAAATCTTCAAAAAAGCCGTGCAAACCTAAGCCAAAAAAGACAGTTTCGAGCGATAGATGATGGTTTTGTTTAATTAAACTCCTATATCTTTGAAATATGCCAACGACCAAACGCCGTTCCTCCAAAAAGGAGGTTATCCTCACCAAAGCCGCCCAAATGTTCCGGGAAAAGGGCTTTGCCGCCACCTCTATGCGCGACCTGGCAGAGAGGGTGGGTATTGAAGCCGCGAGTTTATACAACCATATCAAGTCTAAAAACGAGATCCTGGAAGCCATCTGCTTTGATGTGGCCAACCGTTTTATGCTCAACCTGGAAGAAGTGGATGCCAGTGATATACCCACTATTCAAAAGATCGAAAGCCTGATGCGTTTTCATATCCAGGAAATGATCGAACATTACGAAGAAGTATATGTAAGCGACCGGGAATGGAAACATCTTAATGAACCATTTCTTTCCAACTTCCGCAATCAACGCAGGCAATACCGCAGAATGTTTGCCTCAATCATAGAAAAAGGCATTACCAAAGGCGAGATAAAAAAGATCGACGCCCCCACCGCCGTGATCATCCTCCTTCAATCCGTCAGCGGTATTGAATCCTGGCACCGTAGCCAGGCAAAGATCTCGGCTAAAGATCTGGAGAATAATATGGTGACCATCCTTATTGATGGTTTAAGAAAATAAGGGCTTATCAATTTATCGCCATGTCATTAAGACACGAGGGGACGCAAAGATTTCCTTGCCCTTCTTCGCGTCTTTCCGTCTTCGCGGCAAAATCAATTATTCTCAATTCCAGTATCTTTGAACCATGTCCATTCACTTCCATCCGCTTGCCATAAAAAAGATCAAAAAAGAAACCGCAGATTGTGTTTCTATCACGTTTGAAATCCCTGAAACACTCAAAGAACTTTATACCTATCAACAAGGGCAGAGCCTCACGCTTCGTACTCATTTAAACGGGGAAGAAGTGAGAAGAACCTATTCCTTGTGTAGTTCCCCTCTTGATCACGAATGGAAGGTGGCCGTTAAGAAAGTGGAAGGAGGTTTGTTTTCTACCTATGCCAATGAAGAATTAAAAGCAGGCGACGTGCTCGAAGCAATGCCCCCGGTTGGAAAATTCAATACGCCACTTCATCCCGAACAAAAAAAACACTATGTAGCTTTTGCCGCTGGTAGTGGTATCACCCCTGTACTTTCCCTGATCAAAACCATTCTCCGCACCGAACCTTATAGCCGTTTTACCCTTGTATTTGGCAACCGCAGCCGGGCTTCGATCATCTTTTTTGAAGAACTGGAAGCGCTGAAAAATAAATACCTCGACCGCTTTCAATTGATCCATATCCTGAGCCGCGAACGGATGGAGACCCCCATTCACTCGGGCCGGATCGATGCAGGCAAACTGAATACCCTCGCCGCACTTATCCCCTATGCTTTGGTGGATGAGTTTTTTGTTTGTGGCCCGGAGGAAATGATATTTACCGTTAAAGAATTTCTGGAATCCCGTCAGGTAAATAAAGAAAAGATCCACTTTGAACTTTTCACCACCCCTGGCGCCACGACCCAGAAAACTAGTGCTGCCAAATCAGCCGGTTCCCCCACCGGCCCGCAAAGCACCATTACTTTGAAAGCAGATGGCCGCAGCATTGAATTCAAACTTCCCCTCGACTCCGATGTATCCATACTGGATGCGGCCCTGAAACAAGGCGCCGATCTCCCCTTTGCGTGTAAAGGCGGAGTCTGCTGTACCTGCAAAGCCCGTTTGCTGGAAGGTGAAGTGAGCATGGATGTACATTGGGGCCTGGAAGAACATGAAGTGGCGCAAGGGTTTATCCTGACCTGCCAAAGTCATCCAAAGACAGAAAAGGTCTCTGTAGACTTTGATATCAAATAAAAAAAGCCAATAGCTTTTGACTATTGGCTTTTTGCGTCATTTTAAACATATATTTTTTACTTATTCAGATCAAACCTCGACAACAGTAGTTTATCGCCTTTCATGGTTTCGCTGAGATAGATTACATATTCACCCAGTTGCAGCACATTTTTTCCGGGAAACAGAAAGAATTTCCTCTTTTCATCTTCACCCAGGGTTTTGAATTCCGAAGCGGATCCGTTGGCCGCGTCAATGATTCCGTACTGTACCGAGTAGAGCGGAGTATAAGTGGTTGTAGTGGTAGTGGTTTGAACCCCGGAAAAGAAATTGTAATCGGTATCAATGTCGGTATCAGTATCAATGGCCTTACACATGGTGATCATCCAGTATATCCGTTTCTTATCCGGCGACTCGTACAGGCTGCTGTAGGCCGGGAACATATCGGGTGTAAGTCCCTTGCTAAACATGCCCATGTACTTTTTCTGATCAAGGGCCACTCCGTAGTTGCGTTTGTAGGAACCGTCTTTTCCAAACTGCAGTAAGTATAACCCTTTATAAAGCCGGGTGCCTTTATTTCCTCCAAAATTATCAAGCTTATAATCCTGACCTGTCACAAAAATATTATCACCAGCCACCACCCCGATACCGGTTGTGATAAATCGTTTTCCGTCAAACTCCACCTCCTTCTTCTGGTCGGCTGGTTTTACATTGAATTTATTGATCTCGCTGATGGAGGGGGCAGTCAGGAATTCGAGTTTTCCATTGCTTAACTTGCCCACTTCAAAGTGACTGTATTTCATTTCATCCAGACGACCGTCAATTTCTGCCTGGGTAATTTGGCTGGCTTCACCTCCACCCATGGCCTTTATACCACCAAGCAGACCCTTTCCTTTTGATTCCCCTTCCTCATCACTGGTATTGGCAATGATGGGTCCTTTGAATATCTCATTGTTGTGTTTATCCTTTTCAATTCCAGGGCCATACAGATAAACCTGGCCATTCTTTTCAAATGCCCCCAGGATACGCCATCCGGGTACGGGTACCTGAAAATCAAATTTCTCCTTTAATTGCCCTTTGTAATCGTAGCGGCAATAGGTATAACTTTTGGGATCGCCTTCCACTTTGTTCATACCCGGTCCGCCATAGGGGGCAAAGATCAATACCCAGTCGCGCGGGTTATCATCATTGGAGGTTGGATCATCATCACTCAGGGGTTCTGAAAAAACAGGGGCTTTGGCAAAGGGGAAATTAATTTCATCCTTTCTTGTGATATTCACTGCCTGATCCACAAAAAGAATATGGTATTTTAAGAAAGAGCCATTTACATCACGGCCATCCCTTAACCCGGCACAAACCAGCAGGTATCCCTCCGGATCATTTTCATAATAACCCCCACGAAACATATAGCGGGCACCCGTTTCTTCATCCTTGGGTTTTACCTTATCCCCTAAGATCACTTTTTTGGCATAGCCCCCGCGAAGCCAACTCCACTTAAAACGGACGGTCTTTTCCCTGAACACCATTTCACTCTTCATATTGCTGCGCACAAAAACACTCTTGCTCTCATAGGTCTCCCCTTTATATTTAAACCATTTGTATTTTCTTTTCACCTTTTCCAATTCTTCCTCTTCTTTAAGCTGGTTCTTCAGGTTCAGCTCTTTGTCAAAGGTGTAGGTTTCTGTGATGATCTTACTGCTGTTGGACTTAAGCACAAAGATCAGGTCAAATGTCTGGTTGGCCTGGTTGGTTTCGATGGCGCCCAGGTAGCCTTTCCGGGCCTTTCGGGTGATATCATGGTCTTTTTCCAGCACCCCCATCTGGGCCTCAAGGACAAGGGTCGAACCCAGCCAAAAAAATAGCAAAAGGGCAATACGTTGCATAGATTAAAATTTTTTGAAAACTACCTTTGATTGAATAGCAAGGCAATACCATGAGGACGGTATTTTCAACAAAAACCCCAAACAGCCGTTAGTTTTATTAGATTTGTCCCCTAAGAATTATCTATGGACCAGGAAGCGCTTTTTTGGAAAAAGATCGAGGAGGAGGTAAAAATCGAACCCCGGGATTGGATGCCCGAGGCTTACCGGAAAACCCTGATCAGGCAGATAAGCCAGCATGCCCACAGCGAAGTGGTTGGGATGCTGCCGGAAGGGAACTGGATCACCCGTGCCCCCTCCCTAAAAAGAAAGGCCATTTTGCTGGCCAAAGTGCAGGATGAGGCCGGTCATGGTCTATACCTTTATTCAGCCTGTGAAACGTTGGGGGTTAGCCGCGAACAAACCATTGAAGACCTGCATAGTGGAAAGGCCAAATATTCCTCCATTTTCAATTACCCCACCCTGACCTGGGCGGATATTGGCGCCATAGGGTGGTTGGTGGATGGAGCCGCCATCATGAACCAGGTAATGCTTTGCCGTACCTCCTTTGGCCCCTATGCCCGGGCCATGGTGCGGATATGCAAAGAAGAAAGTTTTCATCAGCGCCAGGGATTTGAATCCCTGCTCGTATTAAGCCGTGGCACGGAAGCGCAAAAAGCCATGTGCCAGGATGCCATCAACCGGTGGTGGTGGCCTGCTCTGATGATGTTTGGTCCACACGACAGTGAATCCACTCATAGCGAACAGAGCATGCAATGGAAGATCAAGCGCAAAAGCAATGATGAGTTAAGGCAGAACTTTATAGATATGTGTGCCGAGCAGGTTAAATTACTGGGCATGTCCCTCCCAGACCCGCTGCTGAAATGGAATGAAGAAAGAAAGCATTATGATTTTGGACCCATCAACTGGAGTGAATTCTGGAATGTGGTCAAAGGAAATGGCCCCTGTAATAAAGAAAGGCTAAAAGCCAGAAAAGATGCCTGGGAAAAAGGCGAATGGGTTCGTGAAGCGGCTGCGGCCTATGCGGCAAAACGCGCAAATCGTGCCGCTTAGATGAATTTACCGCAAAGACACCACGGCGCAAGGGTTCGCCAAACCTTAGCGTATCATGGTGCCTCAGCGCCCTGGCGGTAAAACAATATGAAGAATAACTCTAATAACGTATATGTTCTTTCAACCCAGAATATTCAGATATGGTGATATCCCGGATACAAATTCCGGCGGCACCGATACATCAGCCCAATTAAAGACCAGTGATTGGCCTTTGTGGGAAATCTTTATCCGTAGCAAACAGGGACTGGACCACAAGCATGTGGGTAGCCTGCACGCCGCCGATGCGCAGATGGCCATAGAAAACGCGCGTGATGTGTTCACCCGGCGTATGGAAGGTGTTAGCATTTGGGTGGTGGAATCAAAATACATTCATGCCACCAACCCCGATGAAGCCGAAAGCCTGTTTGAACCTGCCAATGATAAAATTTACCGTCATCCGACTTTCTATGATCTCCCGGATGAAGTGAAACACATGTAAGGACCCATGAAGACAATCCTCCATCTTGCCGATAATGTATTAATACTGGCCCAAAGAAATGCCGAGTGGTGCGGACATGGGCCTGTGTTGGAACAGGATATCGCCCTTACTAATATTACTCTTGATCTGGTTGGTCAGGCCCGCAGCCTATACCAATATGCAGCCATGCTGCAGGGTGGTAATGCCACCGAGGACAGCCTGGCTTATCTGCGACAGGAAAATGAATACCTGAATGTCCTGCTGGTAGAACAGCCAAATGGGGATTGGGCACAAACGGTTCTGCGTCAGTTTTTATTTAGCGCCTGGCAAATGGCCTATTATACCCAAATGGAAAAAAGCCAGGACAACACGCTTTCCGCCATTGCTGAAAAATCACTCAAGGAAATTCGCTATCACCTTCGTTGGAGCAGTGAGTGGGTGATACGGCTGGGAGATGGCACGGAAGAAAGCCATCAGCGCATGACCGTGGCCCTTGAAAACCTCTGGCCCTATACCGGTGAAATGCTCAAACCGGCCGATTATGAAAAAGAAATGCCCTTTCTGAATAGTGAGGCCCTCAAAGAGGAATGGCAGGACAGGGTTCAATCCGTTTTGGAAGAGGCCACTTTAACCTACCCATCCCCCATGTATATGCAGGAAGGGGGAAAACAGGGGCGCCATAGTGAACACATGGGTTATATCCTGGCCGATCTTCAGTATTTGCAACGCGCTTATCCAAACTCCCAATGGTGATGCGGAGCCCCCTTCACGATAGTGATCAAAAAATTGTCTATGAAAAGTTAGGGTCCATCATGGATCCTGAAATTCCGGTGCTAAGCATCCTTGACATGGGTATTCTTAGAAACGTGGAATGGGAAAATGATCTGTTGGTGGTCACCATTACCCCAACCTACTCCGGTTGTCCGGCCATGGATGTAATCGCAAGCGCCATTCGAATGGCCCTGATGGAATTGGGTTTTGAAAAAGTACGCCTCGAAAATCAGCTTTCCCCGGCCTGGACCACCGACTGGATGACGGAAGCCGGTAAAGAGCGGTTAAGGGAATATGGAATAGCCCCGCCTCTGTCAAAGGCCCTCACCTGTCAGCCCGCGCTTTTTGCCGCGGAAGAGGCCATTCCCTGCCCACGCTGCGGGTCTTATCACACGCGGAGACTCAGCGAATTTGGCTCCACTGCCTGCAAGGCCCTGTACCAGTGCGAGAGTTGCCTGGAGCCTTTTGATTATTTTAAATGTCATTGACCCGGGCTACCCCAAAAACCGCATCCAGTCTATCATACGGCTGGTAAACCCGTATTCATTATCAAACCAGGCAATGATCTTTACTTGTCTGCCTATGACCGAAGTGAGTGAGCCATCAATGATGCAGGAATGGGTGTTTCCTTTGATATCCGCTGAAACAAGCGGGTCTTCAGTATATTGAATGATGCCTTTGTACTCGCCATCAGCGGCATGACGCAGCAGGTGATTGACCTGTTCTTTGGTTACCTCTTCTTTCATTTGAACCGTGATATCAGCCATGGCTCCATTGGTTACCGGTACACGCACCGATACCGCGGCGATTTTATTTTTCAGTGGCAATAACCGCTCCAGTGATTGGGCCAGGTCGATCTCCACGGGTATGATGGATTCGGCTGCGGCCCGTCCCCGTCTGAATTGAGGATGCGCGGTATCTACCAGTTCTTGCCGGGAAGTATAAGAATGTAAGACATTGATCTGCGCTGATTCAATCCCTATCGAATTGAGCAGGTAGAGAATATGGGTGCTGCAGTTGGTCATGCAACCACCCGGGGAAATGATAGCCTGGTTAAGCCCCTCCGCTTTGTGGTTATGCCCATAGATCATCAAAGGTATTTCCGGTGAACCCGTGGTGGAAAGAAGCACTTTTCTTGCGCCAGCCTGCAGGTGTTTGCCGGCACCATCCAGGTTGGAAAAACGACCGGAACATTCCAGCACCAGGTCAATTTTAAGTCCCGCCCAATCGAGCTTAAGTGGATCGGCTTCGCGAAATACCTTTACATCACGTCCACAGGTGTGTACCATACCGTTTTCATACCTGATCTCCTCGGCCCAACTACCATAGAGGGAATCATATTTAAGCAGATAGGCCAGGTTGGCCGGATCCATTATGTCATTGATGGCTACCAGGGTTATATCGGTTTCCCCAACCAGACGCCGGAACAGCAAACGCCCGATCCTCCCCATTCCATTGATCGCTATACGCATTGGCTAGAATTTTGAGACGCAAATATCGGTTAACTACCCGTTTAGCTGTTTGTTAAAAAAATAATGACCTCCGAATTACCGTATGACCGGTATAAGATGCGAAATTTGTTTAAAAGCTCCCCGAAATGAAAACCGACAATCAATCCTCCCGCCGGAAATTTCTGAAAGACACCGGAAAAGCAGGTATCGGCGCTGCCATCGGTCTCAGTTCAATTTCTACCCTCGCTAACCCAAAGTCAAAAGTGATCCAGGCAGGCGCTGAGGAAATCGGATGGACCCAGGCCCCGTTGGGATATGCCTATAATGCCATTGAGCCTTCGGTTGATGCCCTCACAATGGAGATCCATTATACCAAGCACGCGGCAGCCTATGCCAAGAACCTGGCCGACGCGGTTAAGGACGAGAAAGTAGAAACTGGCAAAATTTCCCTCCCTCAATTACTGGGGGGTATTTCAAAATATTCCGCCAAAATGCGAAACAACGGTGGTGGTCACTATAACCATGAGTTGTTCTGGCGCTCGCTGCGTGCCCCCCAAAATGGCAATGCCCCTTCAGGTGCCCTGGCTTCACAGATCAACCGCGACCTGGGTTCTTTTGAAACCTTTCAGCAAAAGTTTAGTGATGCCGGCAAAAACCGTTTCGGTTCCGGTTGGGCCTGGCTGGTATGGACCCCCGAGAAAAAACTGGTGGTCAGTTCAACCCCCAACCAGGATAATCCGCTGATGGACCTGGCTGAGGTAAAGGGAACACCCATATTAGGATTGGATGTATGGGAGCATGCGTATTACTTAAAATACCAAAACCGCCGTCCTGATTATATTAATGCGTGGTGGAGCGTGGTGAATTGGGAGTTTGTGGGGAAAAGGTTTGAGAGTTTAGTGTAATTATTTACCGTAGAGAGCAAGAGATCGCGGTGAATCAACTATCAACCTCCCTATACGCTTTTATTAATTTCTCCTCTCCCTCCTTTCCCGGAAAGGCATTACCATGCTCCATGCCTAATATTCCTTTATACCCCTTTTCCGCAATGTGTTTAAATACATTCTTATAATTGATCTCTCCGGTGGTGGGTTCATTTCGGCCGGGGTTATCGCCAATCTGGAAATACCCTATCTCCTCCCAGGTCTTATTTATATTGCTAATGATATTCCCTTCATTGCGCTGCATGTGGTAAATATCGTAGAGAATTTTGCAGGATGGGCTGCCCACGGCCTTGCAGATCATATAGGTTTGGTGGGAATGACGAAGAAAGAGGTCGGCATTATCACTCAAAGGCTCCAGCACCATCACTAAACCGGCCGGTTCCAAAATATCCGAGGCTATTCGCAGGGCAGAGATCACATTGGCTGTTTGCATATCGTGTGACAGGCTGCGGTCATAGTTACCCGGCACTACCGTTGCCCATTTGGCATTACAGCGTTTGGCCACCTCTATCGCTTCGCGGCAATCTTTTTTCATCCGCTCAATAAACTCGGTCTTTCCGGAGGCGAGGGATGTTTTCCAGTGCCAGTTGTCGGAGGTGATCACAAAAACCCCCATCCGCATCCCCAATTTAGCCAGGGTATCGCCTATCTTTTTTTGCTCTTCCACCGGCCGGGCCATCATACCATTATCCTCAATACTCCGAAACCCCCGCTCATGGGCCCATTTGATCTGGTCGATAAAATCCGGACCCGCGGAGTTTTTGAACATGCCTTCGTGGAAAGCAAAATCCATTTTGAATACGGGATCAGAGGCGATTGTCCGGTTTGAGTCGGTGGCAAGTACCTGTGAGGCGCTGGCTAAGGCGGTTCCGGTAAAAAGCCCTGTGCGAATGAAGTTTCTGCGGTGCATAGTTTGTATCTTTCACGTTATAGAAGTAAACCATCATGAGAATCGTCCTAAGCCTGCTGGCTCTCTTTCCCTGCATTTTATCATTGGCCCAAAAAGATACTGCATTTTCCGTCACTGACATCAAGCTGCCAAATTCCGGGTTAAAATACAAAATGACCTTGCTTCCCGCCGGTACCTTTACCATGGGCAGCCCAGAATCTGAAAAAGGTCACCGAAAGGATGAAGGCCCTGCCAAACAGGTTTCTGTATCCTCCTTTTGGATAGGGGTATATGAAGTAACCCATGATCAATTTGATCTTTTTTACAAGGATGTAACCGTGAGCCAGGATGAAATGGCGGATGCGGTGACCCGTCCAAGCGCCCAATATGTTGATCTAAGCTGGGGAATGGGAAAAAGCGGTGGCTACCCTGTCAACAGTTTGCAACAGCGCACAGCCATCATGTTCTGTCGATGGTTATACCTGAAAACCGGGGAATTCTACAGGCTACCCACAGAAGCTGAATGGGAATATGCCTGCCGGGCCGGCACCAAGACCACCTACTTTTTTGGCAATGATCCCGCACAGTTAAAAACCTATGCCTGGTTTAAGGACAACTGCAAACAGGGCTACAACAAAGTTGGTAAATTAAAACCCAATCCCTGGGGTTTGTATGATATGCTGGGAAATGTGGGTGAATGGGTGCTTGACCAATATGATGAAAACTTTCTGTCAACCCTTGCCACCAACAAAGACCCTGTAAAGACGCCTTCGAGCAAACAACCCCGGTTGATAAAAGGGGGCTCGTATGTGGATGATGCCA
This sequence comes from Chitinophagaceae bacterium, assembly GCA_041916555.1. GTDB lineage: Bacteria > Bacteroidota > Bacteroidia > Chitinophagales > Chitinophagaceae > SpSt-398. Next base: position 45,322 of record JAYRZH010000010.1, read on the forward strand.
TGGCCCTGCGTTGCGCCGCCCGCACTGCATCCAAACCTGAATGGAACAAACGTGACCCGCAGGTACCTAAAAGCCCCTGGTGGTTGACCGATGCCCCCTTTGCCGGCTTCCGGATCGTAAAACCGGCGAAGACACCTTCCAGCGAAGAAATCAACGCCTTTTTTAAAAAGTATCTACAATATTGATCAAATAAACTTGCCTTTATGTCAACCTCCCGTCGTCAATTTGTAAAACAAGGAACCATCCTTACCAGCGGCTTGATTGCAGCCCCATTGTTTGCCCGCACCAATTTCTTTGCTGGTGCCGACAATGTTATTAAGATCGCCCTGATTGGTTGTGGCGGCCGGGGTACCGGCGCGGCCATGCAGGCCCTGATGAGTGGGCAAAATGTAAAACTGGTGGCAATGGCCGATGCCTTTCGCGACCGGCTGGATGATTGTTACAAAACACTGAATGCGGATGACCTTTCCGATTGGACCGGTAAGCCCGGCAACCTTAAGGACCGGATACAGGTACCCGAAGAAAATAAGTTTACCGGCTTTGATGCCTATCAAAAAGCCATTCCCCTGGCCGATGTGGTAATCCTGACCACCCCACCCGGTTTCAGACCCCTGCACTTTGCCGAGGCCATTGCCAGGGATAAGCATGTATTCATGGAAAAACCGGTAGCCGTGGATCCGGTGGGTATAAAAAAGGTATTGGATGCCGCCGCCATTGCCAAACAGAAAAAACTCAATGTGGTGGTTGGATTGCAGAGACATTACCAGAATTCCTACCGCGAACTGTTTGAAAAAAGAAAATTGATAGGGGATATCGTATCCGCGCAGGCCTGGTGGAACAATGATGGTGTTTGGGTAAACAAACGCAAATACGGGCAAACTGAAATGGAATATCAGATGCGAAACTGGTATTACTTCAACTGGCTTTGCGGTGATCATATCACCGAGCAACATATCCACAACATTGACGTCATCAACTGGTTCAAATGGTCATACCCGGTTAAAGCCCAGGGTATGGGTGGACGTGAAGTGAGAAAAGGCAAGGACCATGGGGAAATATTTGACCACCACTATGTGGAGTTTCACTATGCCGACGGGTCAATCCTGAATAGCCAATGCCGGCATATACCCGGCACCATGAGCAAGGTGGATGAGTTTATGACAGGTACAAAAGGCACCATTCAATGCGGGCAGGGAGTTATTAAGGACCATGCCGGAAAAGTCTTGTTTTCCTTTGACCGTCAGAAAGAGAATAACCCCTACCAAACAGAACATGACGAACTGTTTGCCGCGATTGCTAAAGGCGAATACAAATTTGCCGATGCAGAAAACGGGGCCAAAAGTACGATGACCTCTATACTGGGTCGCATGGCCACCTATTCAGGCCAGGTAATTGAGTGGGATAAGGCCCTGGAGTCAGGTCTTGACCTTTCACCCAAATCATATGACTGGAATGCCCCTCCTCCCGTTTTGCCTGACGATGATGGTCGCTACCAGATCGCCAGGCCCGGGGTGACGAAGTACTATTAGGAAGTATCCAGGGCACCGGCGGGATGCAACGGAGTAGGATGTTTATTGATTTGAAACCAACGCAATCTGTTATTTCGCCGGTTCCTTGGGCTTTACATGCTTATTAAGAAATTCCAGGGTCCGCTTGGTTGCCGTTATCTGATTTTCCTTTTTTACAAATCCGTGCCCTTCATCAGGGAATACCACATATTCCACGGGTACCCCGTTTTTCTTTACTCCTTCCACTATTTCATCACTCTCCACTTTTAATACCCGCACATCATTGGCCCCTTGCAAAACGATCAGGGGTTTATTGATCTTTTGATAATTAAACAAACCTGAGGCGTCTTTCAGGTGCACGCTATCGGCTGTATTCGGGTCACCCATTTCATCATACAAAGCCTTGCGGAAGGATTCCCAATAAGGAGGAATGCTGCGGAGGGTGCGGAGCCAGTTGGCTACCCCAAACAGATCCACACCTGCCTTAAACTCATCCGGGTATTTGCAAAGGGCATTCAATACCATACAACCCCCATAGCTACCGCCATAAATAACGATGGCATTTGTATCAATGTAATCCTGGCTGGCCAGCCAATTTTTACCCCAAATGCAATCTTTCAGGTCACCATTACCATGATCTCTGTTATCCATCTTATAAAACTCCTTGCCATACCCACTGCTGCCCCTGTTGTTCACAGCCAGCACGGCATAACCCTGGTTAACAAAATACTGGATGGAATTACTAAAGCCAACCCGGCTTTGACCACCGGGCCCACCGTGAACCCAGACCATGGCGCCAACCTTGTTATCCTTGGATGCCTGTAATGGCTTGTAATAAATTGCCGGTATTTCAACCCCGTCAAATGATTTATAGCGAACAACTTCCGCCTTTACCAGGTCACCCTCGTCAATGGATTTATTCAGTGTGGAGGTCAGGCGCTTAAGGGTTTTTGTTTCCAGGTTGTAGGAATACAGGTTCGCCGGACTGGTACTGCTACCAATGGTCAGCAAAAGGTTTTTCTCGGTGGGAGATATTTTAACATCCAGCACATCTCCATCCTCCACCTGGGGGAAGGCGATAGGTTGGTTGGTGGCATGGTCATACAACAACACTTTGTTTTTACCATCTTCATTGACATAAATGGTATGGTACTTTTCGTTCTTGCTTAAACCCATGCCATCTACATCCCATTTATCCTCATAGTATTTTTCCGGGGTGCCGGATCCTATATGGTATTTTACGAGATAGGTAAAGTTATTTCCATCGTTGGTGGTGTAATAGAAGATGCTGTCATTCTTCTCAAACCCGGCTGCATACCAGGAAGCCTCGTTATCATTACTCAGCCGCTTGGTTTCTTTGGTCCTGAGGTCATACAGGTACAGTTCGTTCTTATCGGTGGTCACCGATTTGGTAAGGGCCACATAATGTTCACTGGCACTGATGCCTGAAAAATCCATACCACTGTCGTTTTGGTATAAGAGGACGGGCGTCCAGGTTGCGGTATCCAATTTCCAAACATCAAAATACTTGGGGTCGCGGCGGTTGCTGCGAACATACATGCCCTTCTTGTCATCGGTCCAACCCGCAAAAGAGTTGGCGCTATTGGGCCAGGGGGTCAGGTCACGACTGGTGGTATCACCCGGTTTCATCAGGTAAACATGGGAATTTTCATTCCCACCCTGATCAGCTTCATACAAAAAGGAAGAAGTGCCTGGCAGGTAACCCACCGGAAAATAGGAGTCAACTTTGGAAAAAGTAAGCGGTTTCATCGATGTATCGGCGATGGATAATTCATACACATTATAAATGCCGGTACTATTGTTCCCAACCAGTATCTTATCCTCCGCCTGGTTAAAATCAGCGCCATTGACCGATACATTGTTGTACAGGTCTTCAATGGCAAATTGCTTGGGCATTCTAGCCTTGTCATCGGAATCTTTACAGCCTGCCAGAATCAGGAGGCTCAGAAGGGGAAGCAGAGGTTTGGGGGACATAGCATTGATTTTATCATGGAATATATTCCATTTCAAGCTATCAACCCAAAAAATGAAGCCGTCGGCTATTGAGCGTTTATATTGTGTGATTTTAATATTTCATAGAACCGGTCAGTCTTCCCGTCTTTCTTCATGATTGCAAACACTTCATTGATAAGGGTTTCCGCATCGGTGCGGTAAGGAGATTTTTGCTCGATATAAATATTATAGGCTTTACAGAGATTGTCAAGCGCCTTTTCAGGTTCATTCAGATACCGGAGGTAGATGGTGCCAATTCCATAATAGATTTCGGGATTGTTCTCATTATGCATGGCCAGTCGTTGGTATGCCTCAATCGCTTTGGGATAATCCTTCATGTAAGTGTACACGATAGCCATATTCTGCATGGGCATTTGACCCAGGGAATCAATTTCCAGCGAACGCTGATAGGCTTCCAGCGCTTTTTCGTATTCCCCAAGTTTTCGGTAACAAAGACCGAGGTTGTCCCAGGCAAAGGCAAACTCCGGGTCGGATTCAACTGCCTTCTTGTAATAATTCACTGCTTTTTTAAAGTCACCTTCCTTAGACGCCTCCAATCCTTTATCATATAGCTCCCGGGCACGCTTTTGATTTGAAAATGACTTCTCTGAAACGACATCATTCGATGAAAGTTTGGATTTAAGAGAAGGACATTTCTCCATGACCATACGTTCAAGTTCAAAATAGGCTGTCTTATAGGTGCTTGATTCTGGATTTGCATTTACGACAATCTCCCTTTTTTTAGAAGTATCTCCTTTTGTTGATATGCTGGTCATGATCTGGTATATAAGTACCTGCCGGCTTATGCAATCATGGGCCTCTTCGCCAACAACCTGCTTAGGCTTGTTGGATACACTTATCGAGTCAATGCACTTACAAATACTGTTTACTACCGACTCTTTTGCCGCATTGCTTAAAATGGTGGTTGTATCCTGGGAATAGACCGTTTGAGTGGCTGCGAGGATCAGAAGGCAGATAATTTTCTTCATAATAATAAGGTTGGGCTTGAGAGTGAAAATAACGTGTCAAGATATAAATTATTTGAAAAATAATAAATGAGATCTTTCCGGCATGGAGAGTTACCCGGGGTATCCCTAATTTTGGTCAATCATAAATAACAAATTTTCCTCTATGTCGTCTGTTATAATCGAGATCAAGAATGCTGTGGCCACCCTCACATTAAACCGCCCCGACAAGCTCAATTCCTTTAACCGGCCCATGGCCCTGGGTTTGCAGGAAGGGCTTGATCAATGTGCCAAAGACAAAACGGTGAGGGCGGTAGTGATCACCGGGGCAGGTAAGGCCTTTTGTGCGGGTCAGGACCTTGAGGAAGTGGTTGACCCCAACGGACCGGGTATGCAGCGGATCCTGAGTGAACAATTCAACCCCATCGTTACCCGCATCCGTAAGCTAAAAAAACCGGTGATTGCCGCGGTTAACGGGGTAGCGGCCGGGGCCGGGGCCAATATCCCCCTTTGCTGTGATATTGTAATCGCTGCCCGATCCGCCTCCTTTATACAGGCCTTCTCCAAAATAGGGCTGATCCCCGATAGTGGCGGCACTTTCTTTCTGCCCCGGCTCATCGGCTGGCAAAAAGCCAGCGCCCTGATGATGCTGGGCGACCGGGTATCTGCCGAAGAAGCCGAACGAATGGGCATGATCTACCAGTGCATTGATGATGATAAATTCGCGGAGGTGGTAACCGCTACTGCGGAAAAACTGGCTAAGATGCCAACCCTCGGATTGGCCTATACCAAAGAAGCCCTTGACTGGAGCACTTCCCATACGCTGGACGAACAACTGCAAAATGAAGATATTCTGCAGCAACGCGCCGCAGCTACCCAGGACTTCAAAGAAGGGGTTCAGGCCTTTTTGGAAAAACGAAAGCCGGAGTTTAGGGGGGAGTGAGAAGGGAATGGTGAATAGTGAATGAAGAGTAACTAATAATCTGTAACTTAGAATTTAAAGGAAATTCACCATTCACCCATGCCCCACACCCCACAATCAGTCGTCTCCCACATGATGCTCCACGACCGCTTTAGCCAGTGGCTGGGAATTGAAGTACTGGACATTCACGAAGGATATAGCCGGATACAAATGACGGTCAGGGAGGAAATGGTCAACGGATTTGGGATTGTCCATGGGGGCATTGCCTTTTCATTTGCAGACAGCGCATTTGCTTTTGCCTGTAATAACCGGAATAATCTTTCCGTAGCATTGGATACTTCCATTAATTTTATCAAACCGGTCCATGTCGGTGATCATTTAATAGCCGAAGCCAAAGAACTACACAATGGAAAATCGACTGGACTTTATCATATCAGCATTTATAATCAGCATAATCATTTAGTGGCACAGTTTAAGGGCACCTGCTATCGTACCGGAAAACCACTTGTTCCTTAGGAATCAAAACATCACTATAATGAAGAGCCTATCCTGGTGGGCCCACACCCACCCCCGAATGGCGCGTTGCGTCATAGTGGCCGGACACCTGTTGCTGATACTTCTGGCCCTTTTTACCGGTCGCGCAATGTCCGATATGGGCTGGTCTTTGCCGCGGTACATTCTGGTATTGCTGATCGGTCTGTATTTCTTGTTCATGGCCCTATATCCATCTAAAGACCAGCGAAAAAAAGCCGGCGCAGATTGGGGGTATATCTGGCAAAAGACCGGTGATGTTGGCATCCTTTTGATCGGCTTTTTGATGGTGACCTGCGTAGCCGCCCATCCCAATGCCGCCAACTCACTACAAACCCCTTTGTATGGCGCTATCACTATATCCAAAGAAAAAGAGAAACCTACCGCCCAGGAGATCCTGTCCTCATTGGAACAACGTGATAAAAAATCCCTGACCCGCCAGGAGAAAAGGATTCTCAGAAAAGAATTCAGGCATCAAATAAAGATTTACGCCAAGGCCACCCTTGAGCACGATCCCGAAACCCGTGATAAGACGGCCCTTATCATTCTGGCGCTGATTGCCGCCGTTGGGCTCACACTTTTGTTAGGGGCGCTGGTTTGTTCCATCTCCTGTGGAGGGGCCGAGGGTCTGGCCGTGGTGGTGGGCATCCTGGGGTTGATCGCCATCGTGGCAATTTCGATAGCCATCATCCGGGGTATAAAAAGAGGACCACGAAAAAGAAGACTGGAAGAGGCACCGGAGAAAGTTGGATGAGGTAAGATTAATTGTTTTGATTATTAATATTTACTATAAATAAGCATAAGGTTGCGCCCTAAATTGAAATGGGAGCCATGAATAAAATACCTTTGTGGCTGATAGGAATGTTGCACTGATCAAACCCTCCCGCAGCATTAGAAACATAGCTGCTCAGGGAACACAATAAAAAAAATGATTTATTCCTTCGGACCCTATACCCCGGTCATCCACCCCAGTTCCTTTATCCATCCCCAGGCTGCTGTTACGGGGCATGTGATCATTGGAAAAAACTGTTACATAGGCCCCGGTGCCGCGCTTCGCGGCGATTGGGGGCAGATTGTTATTGAAGACGGATGCAATGTTCAGGAGAATTGCACTATCCACATGTTTCCGGGATTGGCTGCCATACTCCGCGAAGGCGCCCATATCGGTCATGGTGCCGTGATACATGGGGCAGAAATTGGGAAAAACTGCCTCGTGGGTATGAATGCGGTGGTGATGGACCAGGTAATGCTGGGAGAGGAATCAATCGTTGGCGCCCTGAGCCTTGTAAAACAAGGAGAGATCATCCCGCGGCGTAGTCTGCTGGCCGGCAACCCGGCAAAAATCATCCGGGAAGTAAGCGATGAAATGATTGCCTGGAAAACCGAAGGCACCAAGCTTTACCAACAATTGCCCGGAGAAATGGCAACCAAATGGAAAGAAGCGATAGCCCTAACCGAGGTGCCCGCCGATTGGCCTAAACAGGAAAATCTATATAAGCCCCGGCAAAAGTGATTACCGGGGAAGTCACTTATTTTTTCTTCCAAACCTCTCTGATAAACTCCGCAGTTTGGTGGAAGTCTGTACATTTCCCGTCACCACCCCCGGCTATGCCCCCGCTTGGGCTGCAGATATACTGGCAGTTGGCATCATAAATTTCATTGAACCGGTCGCAGCAATCCATGCTGAATAAATACACTTTCTTTCCCTGGTACAGGTATTCATTGACCGAGAGTACTCCACTGTTTTCGTTCTTTGATTTTTCAATTTTTCGCTCAATACAGGCCGGTACATTTTTCAGGTCACTTTTCCAGCAGCTCATGCCGGTACAAAAGGCGAGTATCAGAGCCGGGAAAATATAGTTTCGCATACCTCTCGTTTAAGGGTTTGACAGTATATCTTTGCTGACCGTTGCATGACCCCATTCCCAACGCTATGGCCATGCTTAATCCCTGATAATCAAGGTATGAGTTTTGTTGATCAAATTCGTGTTTTCTGTCGTTCCGGGCATGGTGGCGCCGGCAGCCGGCATTTTGCCCGCACCAAGTTCAATCCCAAGGCGGGTCCTGATGGCGGCGACGGAGGCCGGGGTGGTCATATTTACCTGCGTGGAAACAGGAACCTGTGGACCCTGCTTCACCTCCGGTATCAGAAAAACATATTTGCGGACAATGGTGAAAATGGGTTAAAGAATAATATGACTGGCCGCGATGGGAAAGATATCATTATTGAAGTTCCCTTAGGCACCATCGCCTTTGATGAGGAAACAGGCGAAAAGGAAGTGGAGATCATGGAAGACGGACAACTGGAGGTTTGGGTAAAAGGTGGCCGGGGTGGACTTGGCAATGCCCGTTTTGCCACACCCACCAACCAGGCCCCCGATCATGCCCAACCCGGTGAACCCGGTATGGAAGGCTGGAAGGTATTGGAGCTTAAAGTACTGGCCGATGTAGGATTGGTTGGCTTTCCCAATGCCGGAAAATCAACCCTGCTTTCCGTCATCACTGCCGCCAAACCCAAGATCGCTGATTATGCTTTTACCACCCTTAACCCCCAACTTGGCATTGTGGAATACCGGGATGGAAAAAGTTTTTGCGTAGCCGACCTCCCGGGCATCATTGAAGGGGCCGCTGAGGGAAAAGGACTCGGACATCGTTTTCTGCGTCATATTGAAAGAAACGCGATCCTGCTGTTTGTCATTCCCGCCGATAGCAAGGACCACAAAGCGGAATTTGATATACTCCTGAACGAGTTAAGGGAATTCAACCCCGAATTACTCGATAAAAAGATACTGCTCGCCATCTCCAAAAGTGATATGCTGGATGAGGAACTGACACAGGCCATTACCAAAGAGCTTCCACCTTCCATCCCGCATGTATTTTTCTCCTCGCTTACCGGCCAGGGCATCCCCCGGCTAAAAGATATGATGTGGGATGCGCTCATCAATAATCCCCAATAAGTAAGCGAGAATCTTAGTAGGTTTGCCTTCACAAAAAGGCACAATATGAAAAAATTCTTTCTCTCGTTCGTATTAGTGGCAGGTCTCTTCCTCCGCTCCATAGCCGATGAAGGGATGTGGCTCCCACTTCTCCTTGGCCAGCAAGTGTATAATGACATGGTGAAAAGAGGCCTGAAACTCTCCAAAGAACAACTTTACAGCATGAACAAGGCCTCCATCAAAGACGCGATCGTGATCTTTGGCGGTGGTTGCACCGGGGAGATCGTTAGCTCCCAGGGCCTGATCTTTACCAATCACCACTGCGGGTATGATGTGATCGCCTCCGCAAGTACACTCGATCACAATTACCTCCGTGATGGTTTCTATGCCAAGAATTTTGGGGAAGAAATTCCGGGCGGACAACTCTCCGTTCAATTCCTGCTCCGCATCGAAGATGTAACGGCTGCTGTTCTTGACTCACTCAAAGGCCTCAAAGGCGCCGAACGCACCCAGGCACAGACCCGTGTGATCAATGCCCTCAATGCCAAGTATTCCGATGCCGCCAATGACATCGAAGCCCGGATCAGCCCCTTGTTCAAAGGCAACCAGTTCCTTGTATTTGTGTACCAGCGTTACCGTGATGTTCGCCTGGTAGGCGCTCCCCCCGAAAGCGTTGGAAAATTCGGCGGAGATACCGACAACTGGGAATGGCCCCGTCATACCGGCGATTTCTCCGTTTTCCGCGTATATATGAGCAAGGAAGGGAAACCTGCCGGCTATAGCCCTGACAACGTACCCCTGAAACCAAAATGGTTTCTGCCTGTATCCATTAAAGGCATCAGGGATGGTGACTATGCCATGATATATGGTTATCCGGGTGGTACCAACCGCTATGAAACCTCTTATGGCATCAAACAAAAAATTGATATCGATAACCCCACGCTGGTGAACCTCCGCGACATGCGCCTCAAATACATGTTTGAGGAAATGAAAAAAGACCCAGCCGTCAAACTCCAACTCGCTTCCGATTATGCTGGCATTGCCAACTATTGGAAGTTTTTTGACGGGGAAAGCAAGCAACTGATCAAATACGATGTATATGGTCAAAAGAAAAAAGCCGAAGAAGCCTTTATGAATTGGGCCAAAGGCAAACCGGAATATGAAACCCTGCTGAAGGATTGGGAAAAAACCTATGCCGACTGGCGCCCCTATTCCAAAAACCGCGTGTTCCTGATCGAAGGCATCATGGGTTCCCCCCTTCTTGCCTTCGCCTCCAGCCTGCAACAAGTGGAAGCAGCTCTGGTAACGCCCGGTAAAACTCCGGCAGATGCCAAAAAAGCCATTGAAGCCGCCTCTGAACAAAGAGCTGAATTCCTGAAAGGAGAGAATATCCCCTCCGACCGGAATATCCTGGCTACTGTTACCATGATGTACTACCAGCAGGTAGATAAGGATCAACATCCTTCTGGCTTCTATTATAACCTGAAAGACAAATATGGTTCGCTGGATGATGAAGCCACCTACAAAAAATATGCGGCTGACGTATTCGCCAATTCCCTGATCCTGGATGACGCCAAATGGAAGGCTTTTACCGAAAACCCCAATGCCAATACACTGCAAAGCGATCTGGCTTACGCCCAGGCCAGCGCCTTTGTGAATAACTATACCAGCAAATACCTGGCTAAATACAGGGCCTTCAGCACCGCGAATGCTGAAGCAGGCCGTCTTTATCTAAAAGGCATTATGGAAATGGACCCAGTAAAGGCCAAGAAAATGTACCCCGACGCCACCTTTACCATGCGCGTGAGCTTTGGAAATGTAAAATCCTACCGCCCCCGTGATGCGGTGTTTTACGATTATGTAACCACTTCCAAAGGTTTATTGGAAAAATACAAAGCTGGCGATTATGAATTTGATCTCCCCACCCGGCAAATTGAATTGCTCAAGAAAAAGGACTTTGGCCAATATGCCGATCCCATACGCAAAGACCTCGTGATCGGATTTATCACCACCAACGATATTACCGGTGGAAACTCAGGATCACCCGTACTGGATGCCAATGGCAACCTGATCGGATTGGCCTTTGATGGCAACTACGAAGCACTTAGCCATAAACTGGCTTTTGACAAAGATCTCAACCGCACGATCTGCGTAGATGTCCGTTATGTACTCTGGTGCATCGATAAACTCGGTGGCGCGTCACACCTGATCAAAGAATTGAAATTGGTGAGATAGGAGAATGGTGAATAGGTGAATGGTGAATGGTGAGAATATTTTTGGGGTTGAAAGTATTAAGTTATAAGTTTCAATATTCACCATTCACCTATTCACCCATTCCCCCATTCGCC
>JAYRZH010000011.1:0-55396 GCA_041916555.1 Chitinophagaceae bacterium
GAATGGTGGAAGGATATGCAATTCGTAAAAGGGCTCGACAAGCGATACCATGCTTTGGAAACGGGAACTGATAAAGGTTTTACGTCTGCTGAATTAACGCAAAGCATCGATAAAATCCGCACGAAAAAGTATGGCAAGTAAAGCGCCCTACTCCATCATATATTCTACCAGGTCACAACAGGAAATCGCCAGAGCATGGGTCTGGTATGAAGACAGACAAGTTGGGCTTGGTGATCGATTTTTAAAAGAAGTCCTCGGACGGGCGAGTCTGATTGAGCGAAACCCTGACCGATACCCCACCCGAATTAAGTCTTACAAAGAAGCTCCCGTTCCTATTTTTCCGTTTCTTATAATTTACAGGGTAAACAAGAAAAAGAAATCCGTTCGCATTGTTTCAGTTTTTCATACTTCACTTAACCCTTCCAAAAAATACTGATAATTTCTTTTTAAGAATCTTCATGCCTTGACGCCTGTCTTCACGCGCCAAACTCAATGGGTGCATGAGGACTCGCACCAGGACGGAGAACAAATATACCACAACGTTGTCGCCGGTCTGTAGCACCCGCATCCACCTCCGAAGCCGAGGACCCTGAAGGGGTCTCCTGTAATTATATTATCAGGTGACCCCTTCAGGGTCTCGGGGTCGTTGGGGGTTATATTGTGCTACAGACCGGGGGCCTTTTCAAAGCCGAATATCGGGCGTCATAAATTTATTGGCGTCTCAGTTAAAACAAACAGTCCGTAATTTTGATCATGACCCCGATCTCTGAAAAAGACCGCCAATACGTTTGGCATCCCTATACCCAACATAAAACCAGCCCGGATTTTATTCCCATCAGCCGCGGGCAAGGCGCCTGGCTCTATGATGATCAAAACCGTGGCTTTATCGACGCCATCAGCAGTTGGTGGACCACCATCCACGGCCACGGGCACCCCCATATCGCTGAAAAGATCCGTCAACAGGCCCTGCAACTCGAGCACGTGATCTTTGCCGGCTTTACCCACGAACCCGCGGTAGAATTGGCCGAACGACTGATCCCCCTCCTCCCCAAGGGTATCCAAAAGGTCTTTTACTCTGACAATGGCTCTACCGCCGTAGAGGTTGCCCTTAAAATGGCGATCCAATACCAGGCAAACACCGGTCATTCGAAACGAAAAAAATATTGGCCCTGCAACATTCCTATCACGGCGACACCTTTGGCGCCATGAGCATCAGTGAACCGGGCATTTTTACCCAGGCTTTTCAATCCTATCTTTTTTCGGTTGATTTTATTGAGTTGCCATTACCGGGAGAATCTTTCTCCTTACCCGACCTTAACTGGGAGGAATACGCGGCCTTTATTTATGAACCACTGGTACAAGGAGCGGGCGGCATGCGGATGTATGAGGTTTCCACCCTGGAATCGGTATTGGGTCATTGTCGCTCGAACGATATCCTTTGTATCGCCGATGAAGTGATGACGGGGTTTGGACGCACAGGTACTTTGTTCGCCAGTGAATCGATTGCCATTCTGCCGGATATCGTTTGTCTGTCCAAGGGCCTTACCGGTGGCACCCTCCCCATGGCGATCACCGCCTGTACCGGAGAAATCTTTGATGCTTTTTTGGATGAGCAAAGATTGAAAACATTTTTCCACGGCCATTCCTTTACTGCCAACCCGATCGGTTGCGCAGCAGCACTGGCGAGCCTTGACCTGCTGTTGGATCCCGCCTGTCTGAATAATATTCGCCGTATCGCGGAAACCCACAGTAAAAAAGTAAGGGAATGGAAGGACCGACCCGGTTATTTACAACCCCGGTCAAAAGGCACCATCCTCGCCTTTGAGATCGAAAGCCCCCAGAATGATTATTTGAATAAAAAGAAAGAAGCGATCATGAAAAGGGCCATGGAGAAGCAGGTCCTGCTCCGCCCTTTAGGAAACACTGTTTATTGCATGCCCCCGTATTGCATTTCGGAGGAAGAATTAAATCGCGTGTATGCAGTGATGGATGATATTTCATAAAAAATCCTCTCACCCGCTTCAGCGGAGGAGAGGATTTATATAAAATAAACGAGTTTCTTACTTAATGTTGACAGAAGCCTGGTTATCTCCCCAGTTAACCGTCAGTTTCCCATTCTTATCAATGCTGTACACCAGTTTTTCAGAAAAGGTTCCTTTCTCTGTTTTGGCTGATACACGGGCCACATCATCGGCTTCAGAGTATTTAAAGGCGCCCCACTGATCCCAGGTCTTATTGAAGATAAATGTCCAGCTACCTCCATCTCCTACCAGGATAAAGAAACCGTATTTACCTGCCGGAATGGTCTTGCCATCGATCGAAAGGTCTTTATCTGTTTCAAATACGGTGGCCTTATTGGCTCCGGCGCGCCATACCTTTCCCGACATGGGTTCCAGGTTGGTGCCAATGGTCCTTCCTTTTACGGATGGTTGTCCATAACTGATAGTTACTGTAGCCCCATTTTCAAGGGTTTGTTTGGCCGTAGCGGCCGGACTGGCAGGAGGATTGCCTTGCCCGCAGGCGACCAGGCTAATACTGGCAGCAACAAATAAAGTTAATAGTGATTTCATGGTTTTAAATTTTATTAAAATTAGTGAATTTGAGATTGCATAAGAACGGTTTTACCACGAAGGCGCAAGGAGACGCAAAATAGAATTCCTGGGGGTAATGACTATTTCCTATTCAGATATTTCCTTCAACCGCGCTAACCCCTTTTCCATTTGCACACCATACAGGCTTTCATAAAAAAGACTGGAGAACTTCTCCCAGGGATACCAGCCCATTTTAAAATCCATATACCACTGTACGGTTACCGAATCCTGCTGGGCGATATGCATGAATTTCCAGCCACTTTGCAGGCTGCGTCCGCTTTCGGACCGCATAGTGGCCATAATCTCGTCAGCCTTTCTGGATAAAATACGGATACCGGTTCCCTTGATCTGAATGGAATCTCCGCCAATGTATTCAGGTTGGGCTCCCGACTCGGTCAAGACAGGATACCATGAAGGCCATTGCCGGGTATTGGAAATATTTGCGTAAATGCTATCCTGTGGGGCGGCAATATTCACGGCCTTGGATATCCGCAATTGGGATGGGATAAACAAAGAAATAAGCGTAGCCAATACAAAAAAAACCAACAGGCTCAGCAAGGCAAGTTTGATCAGTTTCATGGTATTATTCCCAGCGGAATACTTTGATGGCTAAAAAATAGATCAGGATACCCCAAATGCCCAGGATACCCAGTTGCTTCCAGCAGGCGGAGAGATGGGCGCCTTCAAACGCCACATTGCGCATGGCATCGTTCAGGTGTTTCAGGGGCAATATATCGGCAATGGTTTTTAACCAGGATGGAAAAGCATCGGTGGTAAAAAAAGTCCCTCCCAACAAAAACTGGGGCAGGGTGATCAGGTTGGCAAAGGGTGGGATGACGCTTTCATTCTTGGCTAAGCCGCTTACCACAAAACCAAAACCCATGAACACCACCAGGCCAATCAGGCTTAACACCATGAGTTCAAGAAAGGTGACCAATCCATGTACAAGCGTGAATTTAAAGGCGAAGTGCCCGATAAGCAGGATCACGACAGCGGTGATCAATCCAAATAAAACCCGGCTTATACCTTCACCCAGCACAATATAGGTACGGTTGATAGGGGTGGCAAAGAATCGTTTTAATACCAGCGTTTGCCTCAGGTTAAAAAAGATAAAGGCTACGCCAAAAACACCGGCACTCAGCAGGGAGAAACCCAACTGGCCAGGGAGTATAAAATCAATGGTCCGGTAAATCCGCCCGGGAATCTTAGTGACTTCATTATTGATTGTCGCCACGGTGGGAATGTTCCCATTTTCCTGTTGATCCAGGGTTTTGATCACACTTTCAAGCAATGACCTGAGCACCGCCACATTCTGCGGGTTCACTGCCTCAGATGTTTGCAGGTTGATAATATAGGCGGGTGAGGATTGTATCTTATTTTTTTGAATATCGATCACGGCGGTCAGACGGCCTTTTTCCAGGTCATCGCGAATGGCGGCGGTATCCTTTTCCACCAGGGAAAGACCTTTCCAACTACGGACCGCATAAAACAGTTTGCTGCTGGTGTCTGTCTGAGGAGCAAAGGCAACCCGTAAAGAAATACGACTGCCGCTACCCAGGAACCCAAACACAAGGATAAAGACTAAGGGAAATACAAAACTAAAGACCACCGCCGAAGGGCTACGGAAAATGGCCCGCAAACTGGCGCGGGTGATAGCCAACATGGCTTTTACCTGGTTGTATGGTTTCTTCATGATCAGTTAGTGGACAAAGGTATCGGTTATTGTTTATTCAACCCTGCATTGAAAAGGCACTCTTGCCTGCGGGATTCGGGTCAGTTCCTGCACCCTTCGAAATTCCTGAAACAGGCGGTAATTTTCCTCGCCCAATTCAGCTTTCATTTTCTCCTCCACACCTGTTGCAGGCGCGGCACCAAGGATTCTGTCCAACCAGGAAATGGGCTCCGGATATTCTTTAACCCTGAATTCTTTCAACCCGGCTTTGGCAGCCGCGGCATTTATGGCATCCTCGATTCCGCCAAAACGGTCAACCAGTCCCAGTTCCCTGCCTTTGGCCCCTGTCCATACCCTGCCCTGCGCTATGGTTTCAATAAAGGCAGTATCCTTTTTACGGCCTTCGGCTACAATGGATTTAAAATGACTGTATATCCGGTCAACTTCTGATTGGAACATTTTCTTTTCAGACTCATTCATGTTTCTGGTTATGGTGGGCAGGTCGGCATAAGGACTGGTTTTTACCCGGTCAAAACTGACACCGAGTTTATCCTTAAAAAACCCTTCCATACCTGGAATTATGCTGAATACCCCGATGGATCCGGTCAAGGTCATCGGACTGGCAAAGATGCTATCGGCGGCACAGGAGATATAATATCCTCCTGAAGCGGCCACATCTCCAAAGCTTACAATAACCGGTTTTTCTTTTTTAGCCAGCAATACTTCGCGCCAGATCAGTTCACTGGCCAGGGTGCTTCCACCGCCGGAATTTACCCTTAGTACAATGGCTTTTATATTCTTGTCAAGCCGGGCCTTACGGATCAATTGCTGGTAGGTTTCCCCACCAATCTGCTCATCGGATCCTTTTCCATCCACAATATCCCCTTCCGCATAGATCAGGGCGATACGATCACCAGAAAACTTCTTAAAGCCACCGGCTTTGTAATATTTGTTTATCGAAACAAACTCGACCTTATCGTATTTGCCAAGTCCGATTCGCCCCTTCAGGGAATCCCTGACCTGGTCATCAAACATAAGCCCATCGATCAGTTTTCTCTTTACGGCATCATCGGGATAACGGATCAACCCCGAATCGGCCCAATGACGAAGAGAGATGGTATCCAGGTTTCGGGCATCGGCCACCTGTGCCAAAAAGCGGCTGTTAAGCCCTTGCAGCCATTCGGTGGTTTGCATCCGGTTTTCATCCGACATTTTCTCCAGCCTGAATGGTTCGGTAGCGCTCTTGAAACGTCCGGCGTAAAAAATCTGGGGTTGGATATTTAACTTATCAAGGGTGCCTTTGAAAAAAGTGTATTCCACGGAAAAACCAGACCATTGGAAATCCCCTTCCGGGTGCACAAAAATATCATCGGCCACAGAAGCCACCTGATAAGCACGTTGGGTCATCCGTTCCCCATAAGCCATGATGAATTTGCGGCTTTCGCGAAAGTCAAGCAGGGCATCCCTTATTTCTTCACTACCCGCAAAACCATTCATATTGGTATTTGCTTTGATAAAAATGCCCCGGATCTTCTTATCCTCCTTGGCCTTCCTGATCAACCGCACCACATCGTACAGACCGGGCACATCCAGTTCATCATTGCTGGAAAAAGAGGAAAGTGGGTTCTCCCGGGCCTGTTCCCGGAAAGATTGGGACAGGTCGAGCAATAGCACTGAATTATCAGCCACTACCGGTTTGGTTTCACTGGTCATACCACCAATGATGATGGCCAGCAGGAAAAAAGCGATCAGAGAGAAAACCACCAGGGCCAACAGGGAGGCAAAGAATGCCTTGAAAAAACTCCGCATAAAACCAAAAATTAGTTTCCGTCAAAAATAAAGATATTTGACGCGATCCCTCGGGATTGTTATGAATAAGGCATACCTACTTATAGGCGGCAATCTGGGTGACCGGGAGGAAAACCTGGCCCTGGCCCGGGACCTGCTGAAGGCTCATACCGGTCAGATCACGGCGGCATCGGGGCTGTATTCCACGGCAGCCTGGGGAAAGACCGATCAGCCGGATTTCCTAAACCAGGCCCTGGAGATTCAGACTGGTCTCAATGCCCGCCAGCTTATCCGGCGAATTTTAAAGATCGAAAAACAAATGGGGCGTATCCGGTCTGAAAAATATGGCCCTCGCCTTATCGATATCGACATTCTTTTGTTTAACGAAGAAATCCATGATATACGGTTCCTGAAAGTACCCCATCCGGAACTTCCCAACCGCCGTTTCGCACTTGTACCCCTGGCAGAGATCGCCCCTGAAGCCATTCATCCGACAAGTGGAAAAAAGGTGAAGGAATTGCTGGATGCCTGTACCGATCAGGGAGCCGTAAATTGGTTAGCTTAGCGACATGAAATATCATTTCATCACGATAGAAGGAAATATTGGCGCCGGGAAGACAACGTTGGCTCATCTCCTGAGCCGGCATTTCAATGCCCGGCTGGTGCTGGAAGAATTTGCCGACAACCCCTTTCTCCCAAAATTCTATGAAAACCCCAAACAGTTTGCCTTCCCGTTGGAACTGTTCTTTATGGCTGAAAGGTATAAACAACTCAAAGACCTGATCCAGCAAAAAGACCTTTTTCAGAACATCACCATTTCCGATTACCTGTTTACCAAATGTCTGTTATTTGCCAAGGTTAATCTGCCTGAAGATGAGTTCAGGTTATACCAACGGCTTTTTGAGATCATACACCAGCAATTGCTCCAACCCGATATTCTGATCTACCTGCATGCCCCGGTTCAAAAACTTCAACAGAATATCCGGAAACGCAACAGGTCATACGAACAGAGCATTCAGGACAGCTATTTGTTTAACCTGCAGGAGACCTACACCCATTATATCCGTCAGCACAACATCAAAACCTTATTTGTGGATGTTAGCCATGCGGATTTTTTGGGCAATGAAAAACACCTGCGTACGATCATAGAGGCCCTGGACCATGATTACGAGGATGGGCAACATTTTATAACCCTGCCCTAAACCATTGAAAAGACCCTTTTCCCATATCATCATCAACCGCGAATTCACCCTCTTTATCCTGGTCAGGCTTTTGTTTATCGCCGGTCTCCGGATGACACCAGTGTTAATGGGATGGCAATTGTATGAAATCACCGGTAGTAAACTGGCGCTGGGCATACTCGGGTTGAGCGAAGTGATCCCGGCTATCCTGCTGGCCTTACCGGCGGGGGTACGGGTTGACCATAGCAATAAACACCGGCTGATTTCTATCTGCATTGCCGGTTACCTACTGTTGATGCTGGCCCTGCTTTATCTTACCTCCAAATGGTCCCCGATTCTCGGGTCACGGTTCTGGATGGAATGGAGTATTTATCTTGTATTTTTTGGTACCGGTGTTATTCGGGCCTATAGTTCCCCTGCCTTAAATGCTTTTCTGGCCCAGTTAGTTCCGGCAGAAAGGCTGGTCAAAGCGGCCTCGGTCAATAGCATGAGCTGGCTGCTGGCGGCCGTAGCCGGCCCGGCTATCGGAGGGCTTTTACTGGGATATGCCGGTATTACCGTTTCACTCACAGTCAGCGCCAGTCTGTTAACCCTGGCACTGGTGCTTTTTGGTTTTATAGCCCCTAAACCTGTGAGTTGGAAAAAAGGGGCCACCAGTACCTGGGATGGAGTAAAAGAAGGACTTCGATTTGTTATGGGGCAAAAAGCCTTACTGAGCGCGATCACCATTGATATGTTTGCCGTTCTGTTTGGTGGGGCTGTGGCCTTATTGCCTGTATTTGCCAAAGACATTCTCAAGGCTGGCCCGGTGGCCCTTGGCTGGTTGATGGCTGCTACTTATCTGGGTAATTTTGTGGCGATTGCCTGGCTCACGGCTCATCCCCTGAAAGGCAAACAGGGAAAAACACTGATTTATTCGGTGGTGGGGTTTGGTTTGTGTATCCTTGTTTTTGCGGTATCAAAGAATGTGATCCTGAGTTTTCTAGCCCTTTTTGTCAGCGGGTTGTTTGATGGTGTCAGTGTGATCATCCGGGGTACAATTGTTCAGTTGTTTGTACCCGATGAAATGAGGGGCCGGGTATCCTCTGTCAACTCCATCTTTGTCAACTCAAGCAATGAACTGGGGCAATTTGAAAGCGGTGTTACAGCTTCCCTGATGGGAACCGTTCCGGCTGTTTTATTTGGAGGTACTATGACCGTACTAATAGGATTATTTAGTTGGATCAAAGCGCCAAAGCTGCGAAAGTTTGAGTATTAGGAAGGGACCCTCAACTACCCTGTTCATTATTTCCTATTCTCCTCCATCTTGGTCATCAGTTTTTCCAAAACAAAATAAGTAATGGGGCAGAATTCGGCATTCTTAAGTGTCAGTTGCTTTCTTTTCAATAATACATCCTCGTTGGTATAAGGGAACCGGGCGCAATCGGAAGGCCTGACCTCATAGATGGAACAATGGTTATCGCTGCCCAGAAAGGGGCAGGGTGATGATTTCACCACAAAGTCTCCTTCTTCATCTACCCTTAAGTAAGTGTCAATAAATTGGCTCTCTTTCATTCCCAGGTGACGGCTGATGCGTTTCAGGTCCGGTGTTTTAAAACGGGGGGAATAGGATTTGCAACAACGCGCGCAAGCCAGGCAATCTATTTTTTCAGTAGCTTCTTCATGAAAATCAGGCAATATCCTGAGCGCCTTCCGGGTATCCACCTTATCCAGAAACCGGCCATAGCTCTTTTTCCGGTCAGCCGCGTGTTTTTCCCAGTTTTCGGGCAATGAGTCCATGCAGCAAAAATGCACAACTTATACAAGACATGGAAATTCTCCCGGCACATTGCTAAATTTGCACAACTTTTTTAATCGTATGAACCTCTTTGAACTACAGCAGAACGAATTCAGGTCCCGGCACATCGGGCCTGGTGCTACTGACAAACAGGAAATGCTTCGGACCATCGGAGAACCTACCCTGGAATCCCTGATCGACAAAACCGTACCGGCCGGCATTCGGATGGCCAAGGCCCTTGAGTTGCCTCCGGCCATGAGTGAGCATGATTATCTCCGTCATATCCAGGAAGTATCGCAAGGAAACAAACTCTTCAAAAACTATATTGGCCAGGGTTATTACGACACGATAACCCCTCCTGTTATCTTGAGGAATATTTTTGAAAATCCGGGTTGGTACACCCAATACACCCCCTACCAGGCGGAGATCGCGCAGGGTCGATTAGAAAGTTTGCTGAATTACCAAACCATGGTCAGTGACCTGACCGGTTTGCCCATTGCCAATGCATCCTTGCTGGATGAGGCCACCGCCGCTGCCGAGGCCATGACGATGTTCTTCAACATGCTTAATAAGCAGGACCATATTGACCGGCCCCGGTTTTTTGTGGATAAGGAGTTATTCCCCCAGACAAAAGACGTGCTGTACACCCGGGCTATTCCGGTAGGAATTGAGATTGTGGAAGGCGATTATCGCCAGGCCACTATCGATGCCAGTTATTTTGGAGCTATTGTTCAATACCCCAATGATAAGGGTGCCATTGTAGATTATCGATCCTTTATTGAAAAAGTACATGGAGCCGGGGCTTTTGTGGTGATGGCCACCGACCTTCTGGCACTTACCCTGCTGACCCCTCCGGGTGAACTGGGTGCTGATTGCGCTGTGGGTTCCGCCCAGAGGTTTGGCGTTCCCCTTGGATTTGGTGGTCCTCACGCAGCCTTTTTCGCGGCCCGGGATGATTTCAAACGAAACATGCCCGGCCGGATCATTGGAGTAAGCGTAGATTCCCAGGGGCACAGGGCCTTACGTATGGCCCTTCAAACCAGGGAGCAACATATTAAACGGGAAAAAGCGACCTCAAACATCTGTACCGCCCAGGCCCTGCTGGCCAATATGGCTGCCATGTATGCGGTGTATCATGGACCCGAAGGACTCAAGCAAATTGCCAAGCGGGTAGCCTTACTTACCTCGGTGGCTGCTGAAGCCATAGAGGAAAGGGGGTATGAATTAGTATCAGATTCATTCTTTGACACCTTTACCGTACGCACCGGCAACCAGGCGATGATACGGGAAAAGGCCCTGCGTCAGCATATTAACCTGCGGTATATCGGTCAGGACATGATTAGCATCTCCCTGGATGAAACGGTGAATGTGGCCGACCTGTTTGACCTGATCAATTGTTTTGAAAATGACACCGACCCGGTGGCCTTTGAGATTGGGGAAGATGTTACCCTGGACCATATCCCCGGTTCTCTGACGCGTACCTCTCCTTACCTGACCCATTCCGTTTTTAATAGTCATCACAGCGAAAGCCAGATGATGCGGTATATTAAAACGCTGGAGAACAGAGACCTTTCCCTAAACCATTCCATGATCTCGCTGGGTAGTTGCACCATGAAGCTGAATGCGGCTTCTGAAATGATGCCACTGAGCTGGCCCGAATGGAGCCGGGTACATCCTTTTGCGCCGGTTGACCAGGTGGGCGGATATAAAAAGATTGTGGAAGAATTAAGTGATTACCTGTGTAAGATCACCGCCTTTGATGCCTGCAGCCTGCAACCCAACAGCGGTGCCCAGGGTGAATATGCCGGTTTGCTGACCATCCGTTCATACCATGAAGCCAATGGCGATCACCACCGGAACGTCATGCTCATCCCCATTTCCGCGCATGGCACCAACCCTGCCTCCGCTGTTATGGCCGGCATGAAAGTAGTGGTGGTAAAGGCCCTTGACAATGGATATATTGATGTGGCTGATCTGAAGGCCAAAGCCGCCCAATACGCCAATGAACTGGCCGGAATAATGATCACCTATCCCAGTACCTATGGGGTTTATGAAGAAACGGTAAAAGAGATCACCCAGATCATACATGAATATGGCGGCCAGGTATATATGGATGGGGCCAACATGAATGCCCAGGTAGGTCTTACCGCCCCGGGACTGATTGGCGCCGATGTTTGCCACCTCAACCTGCACAAGACCTTTGCCATTCCCCATGGTGGAGGTGGACCAGGCATGGGCCCTATTTGTGTTAAAAAACACCTGGAACCCCACCTCCCGGGACATGTAAACCAGGAAGCGAAGGCCAGAACAGGCGCTGTCAGTGCCGCTCCCTATGGATCAGCCTCTATCCTGCTTATCTCTTACGGATACATCCGGATGCTTGGGGCCGAAGGGGTGAAAGCCGCCACCGAGTATGCCATCCTCAATGCCAACTACATGCGCGCCCGCCTGCAACAGGATTTTGATATTCTTTACACAGGCTCCCAAAATACCTGCGCGCATGAATTCATTGTGGACCTGCGCCCTTATAAGAAATCCGCCGAAATTGAGGCCGAGGATGTGGCCAAGCGACTGATGGACTATGGGTTTCACGCCCCCACCATGAGCTTCCCGGTACCCGGCACCATCATGATCGAACCCACTGAAAGTGAGGATAAAGGTGAACTGGATCGCTTCTGCCAGGCCCTGCTCCAAATTCGCCAGGAAATCCGTGATATTGAAGAAGGTAAGGCCGACAGGAAGGACAATGCCCTGAAAAACGCCCCCCATACAGCCTTTGTGGTGACTGCTGAAGAATGGAATCACAGTTATAGCCGGGAACAGGCCGCCTTCCCCCTGAATTATGTCAGAGCGAATAAATTCTGGCCTTCCGTGGGCAGGGTAAATAATACGGTTGGAGACCGGAACCTTATCTGTACCTGCGAACCGGTCAGTTCTTATGCAGAGGCTGAGGCATAATACAGAATAATAAAAATTTTAATTTGATTCAGGTCAATGAAATAAATTCCCTTAACTTTATTTTCTTATTTTCATAAGATAAGGTTTAATGGTTGACCCCGCTGTTCTCAGCGGGGTCATTTTTATTTAGAGGAATTAAGTGGAAATACGTGGTGGAATATTATTTCAATTTCACTACCTTTAGCCTGAATTTTCATAGGATAAGGTTTAATGGTTTGCCCCCGCTATTCTTAGCGGGGACATTTTTTTTATACCGCTTCTGCCATTTCCTCTTTTTTCTCGTGATGGCAGGCAAATTGAGCTTTAAGCCGACACCCATTTCCCTTTGAGGATATCACTTCCAACCGGCCATTATAGGCCAGCAAGCGGCTTTGCATGTTTTTCAGTCCTATTCCGGTCTTAACCTCAGACGTATCAAACCCTTTCCCATTATCGCTTATTTCCAAATCCACCCTGTCCTCCTTTTGGGAGAGGGAAACAGTTACCCGGGAAGCCGATGCGTATTTGGTGATATTATTAAGTTGCTCCTGTATGATCCGGTAAACCATCAGTTTTTGTTCCTGGTCAAGCCTCCGTTCATCAAAACCTCCGTCCTTCCACTCAAACTCAAAGTTGTTCACCCGGTGAATATTGGCTACCAGTGCCTGCACAGACTGGGCCAGACTGGTGCGGCTGAATACCGGAGACTGGATACTGGCCGACAACTGCCGAATCTCACTGATCGAATCGGCCACCAATTGACTGGTTTCCCCCAACAGGTGCTCGCGGTGCTCCGGGAACTTGATCATATCCATCAGGTACATCCTGGCTACCGATAACAACTGGCAAACATTATCATGCAACTCACCGGCCCATCGGGTTCTTTCTTTTTCCTGTGCTTTTATAATCGTTCTGGTCATTGTGCGTTTGAACTTGAGCTGCTGCTCATAATACTCCTGCTGCAGGTTTCGCAGTTCACTTACATCCTGTACCGCCCCGATCAACCGGATAGGTTTTCCAGATATATGACTGATCAGATAAGAACTAAAGATCACATTGTAATACTTATTATCCGATCCAAGCAAGCGAAATTCAGTTTGGAGAGAGGTCCGGTTTGATATTAACATCATCCGGTATTCATGGGAAACCCGGCCGGCATCTTCTGGGTGAATGTGCGATTGGTAGGCCATCCAGAAATTATTAATTCCCTGGTCTTCGGTGGGAAAAAAGAACTTCATTTTTTCATTAACCAGGGCGCTGTCCGTATGAAAATCATAATCGATCACTCCTTCGCGCGCAGCATCATTCAGGGCATTGAATTTTCTCTCCAACCGTTCACTTCGTTGAAAAGAAATCTTCAAATCCCGGTTGAACCGGTTACCAAGAAAGAAGATCAATAATGAGGATAGTACTACAAAGATGATCCCTTTGATCGACTGAATTGATTCCAGCATGTCATTGTCTCCCCCGGATAATTGCACGGCAATTGTATCGCCCAACAAGATCCAGATAACACTGGCACCCAGGTAAACCAGGGCCAGTTTTCCAGAAGGAGGAATCCTTGGAAGTCTAGGTTTCATTGTCATAAAGAATGGTGACTGACAAAATAGACATTCCAGTTATTTTATGGGGCTGACCCAATTCGCTTATTTACCTGACACTAATCACTACTTACGTCATATTCCTGTCATTAGTAAGAACTAACTCTTAGAAATGCCAAATACTGATTACTGAATCCCCTTTTTCAGGTACCCAATAATCAGTATTTGGATTGACTTTCCCCTGATGTTGGCAGATGATTAATTCAGGTTGATCTGTTTGTCTTTGGGATATTTTACGGTATATGAGAACCGAATTTTTCGGGATTCTCCGGGGGCCAGCTCAAGTCGCCAGGTCAGCACACCGATGTCCTGGTTCACAGCCGCACCACCATCATCGTCTAGCTCCACTTCAATTTCTTTTAAAGTAGAAAGTGGAAACTGATCCTTGAGCATCATATGCACCGTATCTTTCTTATTATTTTTAACTGTCAGTTCATAGGTGATCTTCTGCAATTTATTGCCCCCTAAAAATTTCACACTGCTGAAATCAGCCAGTTTTTCTTTTTTAACCACCACTCGTTTATCGCGTCCAAGCGTAAGGTTGAGGGTATCCTGGGTGGAATTGGGGTCAATAAATGACCTGCCCACATAAGTGCCTTCAAATATAATATTGGCTTCTCCAGGCATCAGGTTTAGCTTTTCCCAATCAGCCACTTCAGCCAGCAGATAAGCATCCTTATCCAGTTTGGGGACACTGTAATATTTATAAAAAGCCGGCACTTCATACTGGGTCAGCGTAGCCGTTTGTTCCTTTCCGTTAGAAGGAATATCAAAAGGCATGTCAATATCAAAGGAAACATTCAACTCGCTGTTTGAAACCGTTACATAATCTTCCAGACCATCTTTAAGGGTTACTACCACCACCCCATTGCTGGCCCTGGCGCCATACAGCGAAGTGGCTGCCGCTTCCTTGATAACATCAACCGATTTAATGGAGTTCGCATCGATCTTTTGAAATTCTTCCGATGACATAATGGACCCATTGACAACATATAGCGGTACACTGTTGGCATCGACACTTGCCTGCCCACGCACTTGGATTCCTGCAACTGCCCCGGTTAAATCTGGTCTTGATCTAGGCGCTGAATAATACCCTTGAATCTGATTACTCATCAAACGCTTGTCCATCACAGCCACCGGATTGATGTATCCCAGGAACCAGGATTGCAAGACGGGTGCATTACCCCATTGGCTGGGCAGGGAACTGGAAAGGGATACCTTTACCTTTTTCCAATCCAATCCGGTTGTTTGTACCATCTTCGCTTTGTAAATCAGTTTCATGGGTTTCTTGATATCATCCACGCGGATATCATAAGTCGGGGTCCAAAAGGCATTGGGGGTGATATAGGAAACCTGCAGGTCATAGTTTCCGGCCAGTGCGGAATGAAGACTGATATGCAAACGTCCTGCCGTGCGGTTATTCTTTTTTTCCTCTTCATTTAACTGTTCGGTCAGTTTACCCCGTATCGTTACCCATTTTTTCTCCTGTCCCTGCAAACCCATCAGCTCATTTTTATATTCAACGACTTTTTTCTCATAATATTCCATCAATTTGGAAAGTTCTGCCACCGTTAATCCCTGCTGTCCTTTGATGTCTTTGTTTGTCCGAAGCGCTTCCAGCAAATCAGCGGTAATGGCCCTTTTGAGTGATATGGTTTCCAACCGTTCATTGACAGATTCCAGGGAATCTTTCAAAAACCGGATACGCTCACTAACCATAGGAACCACCAGGTGATCGGTGGTGAATTCTACGGATAGAATCGTTACCCCGGCAGGGCAGCTCACCTGCACACTGTTTATATCCAGGTAATTGCTGATATCCCCTAAAATGAGTTCATGATGCCCCTGGGGCAGCCGAACCGAGGTAAAATGTGTTAGTTCCGCCCCACTGCGATAAATAGTGGCTGAACGTAACTCCGTTGCCGTAACCTGGGGGTCCTCCCCAGCCTTGGCAATTAATATTGTTAATGAAAAGCAAAGGGTTATAAAAATGATCTTCTTCATAAACTGTTTTTTTTCCTGATGCAAGCTCATGGAAGATTACACAGGGCGATCCCGGATTTATGATTTAAATAGCTTAAATTAGTTGTCCAACCAAAAACGAAACGAAATGGACCAACGGATCATCAACCTCTATGATGAATACACGCATAAACCTTTGAACCGTCAGGACTTCCTAAAAAGGTTAACCCTTTTAGCTGGGAGTACCGCCGCAGCGCTGGCTTTATTACCCTTGTTGGAGAACAATTATGCCCGGGCCGCAGCCACCCCGCAGGATGATCTATTTACCGAATACATCCACTACCCGGGTGTTCCCAATGAAATGACGGCCTATATTGCCAGGCCTAAAGAGGACAAAAAGTATCCGGCCATCATCGTGATCCATGAGAACCGGGGCTTAAACGCACATATTGAGGATGTTGCCAGAAGGGCTGCCAGGGCTGGTTACCTGGCCATTGCCCCCAATGCCTTATCTGCGCTGGGCAAAACCTTTGCAAACGAAGACGAGGCCCGAAACGCTTTTCGCGACCTGAAACCAGAAGATAACCTGAAGAACTTTATTTCCGCTTACGATTATTTATCAACCCGGAAAGATTACAATGGCAAAACCGGTTGTGTTGGCTTTTGCTGGGGTGGGGGCATGTCAAATGACCTCGCTGTGAACATCCCGGACCTTAAAGCAGCCGTTGCCTTTTATGGGCGCCAGGCCAATGCGACAGATGTTCCCAGGATTAAGGCGGCCGTTCAATTGCATTATGCCGGATTAGACGAACGCATCAATCAGGGTATTGCCGCCTATGAAGAAGCCTTGAAACAAAATAAAGTCCGGTATGAATTGTACATGTACGAAAATGTCAATCATGCCTTTCATAACGATACTGCCGGGGCCAGGTATAATGAGGATGCGGCCAAACTGGCCTGGGGACGTACTATCGAGTTTTTTGGAAAGTATGTAAAATGAGAAGCAAAGAAAGTTCACATCCAGAAAATCATATTGATAGAAAAATGAAATCCCATCAATCCTAATACCCTGCTCGGGGTAATGCCTATCTTTAAGGCTTCATGCTGTTAAAAGATTATTACAAAATACTTGGCCTGGAACCAGGAGCTGGAAAACCCGAGATCAAACAAGCCTACCGGCGACTGGCCCTTAAATACCATCCCGACAAATCAGGTGATGATCCCTACGCCAAATCCATGTATTTGGAAATCAAGGAAGCCTATGAAACCCTGATAGACCCGGCAAAAAAGGAATCTTACCTGCAACAACGCTGGTATGAACAAAGCATGGGCAAACGCATGGCCGGTCTGGAACCCGACAACCCCGAGGTTCTTTTAAACAAAGCCATTGAACTCAACCGGTATGCCTCCACCCTCAATCCTTATCGTATAGACCGCGAACATTTAAAAGGGTACCTGCTTGAACTGCTGGATGAAAAAAACCTACTGGTGCTCAATACATTCCAGGAATTGTCCATCAACGAGCAAATCGGTTTACTCCTGCTCGATCCCGTAGGATTACTTCACCTGGAAGACGCAAGAGAAGTGGTTGACAGGATCCTGCAGCTTAAGGCACAAGGAAATCAGGTAGAAAAAAAAGCGCAGCATCAACTCCATCAGGTCCGCCGCCAGGAAAGGAAGAAAAACTATGAACCCTGGCTACTTATCCTGGTCACCCTCTTGCTCTGCCTGCTCATCTATTTCTTTGCTCAATAATCCGGATTCTCCGCGTAAACAGTTTAATAATCATTCCCCAACGGCCAGGACAGGAGTAGCTATATTATAAACCAGGTTTTGGGTATGGGATGTATTGAACATTTTCCTGAACCAGTTATGCTTTTTTGGCAATACGATCACGACATCCACAAATTGCAACCTGGCAAAGTCAACGATGGCTTTCTCCGTGTTGTCTGCATAAACATAATGGAAAGAGTGCGGGATATTTTTAAGTAAACCACCTACCATTTTCACATTCATCACTGCTTCCGGTGGGTTGTCTTTGCCAATGGGCAATACACTGAGAACAAATACCTCGCCTCCGGTAAGCTGTAGAACTTTGATCAATGGCAACACGGGTATCTGCGAAAAGTCAGACCGGTAATCCACAGCAAGCGCCAACCGCTCGATGCCATGAAAATCGGCTTCGGGGGGCACCACCAATACAGGCACCTGGCTGTCTTCGATAATGGAATAGGCATTGCTACCCCATTTATACAGTTCGCCACCGGAAACCCCATTGGTTCCCATCAGCACCAGGTCAATTTTGTATTCCTCTGTAATAGATGGCAGCAGGTCCTTTAGTTTGCCATGACTGGCGGTATAATCCACAGACCGGAGACCGCTTAACCCGGGTTCTATATCCAATCGCAACTGGTCCATGGCAGCCTGAACTTCCGAATCAGACTGGACCCTTGCGGGGTCATTGGCATGAAAAATCACCAATCCGGCATCCACCTGTTTGGCCATTCGGATGGCGTAGGCGATCGCATTTCTTGCGGTGGCTGAAAAGTCAGTGGGAACAAGAATCTTGCTCATGATTTTAGGTTTGGTGAATAATGTGTATCCTAATTTACTTTTTATAAAAGCAAAATGGAATGACCTCACCCGTACCGGGTAATGACTCTCCTCAAAAGGCTGCAGACTGTGCTGCTTCATTCAGAATGGATTGGACCACAAGGGGATCAAGGTCCACAAACCGGAGAGGTTGAAGGGGGTCATCGAGCGGAGACTGAATTTGCCGGATCATCCAGGCCACATCATGCCATTGTCCAAGTTTAAAACCCACCTTTTCAAAAGTGGTAAAATGGGTAAACCCGCATTTTTCGTGAAAGCGGATACTGGCCGGATTGGGCAGGGTAATAACGGCATAGGCATTTACATAACCCAATTTTAGCAACAGGGCAAAAAGGGCATTATATAGCCTGAATCCAACCCCCGTTCCCCGGGCTTCGCCTGACAGATAGATCGAGGTTTCTACGCACCACTGGTAACCTGCCCTTTCCCGGTGCCTGGCGGCGTATGCATACCCGCATATCTTTCCATCCACTTCTTCCACCAGCCAGGGAAAGGAATCCAGCCCCTTTTCAATCCGGTCGGAAAAATCTTTTGCAGATGGAACCGATACTTCCTGGGTAACCCCTGTATTGAGGATAAATGGCCGGTAAATGGCCAGTATGGATGAAGCGTCCTGGATGGTTGCGACCCTGAGCATGAGGAAATTAGGGTATGAAAATAATCCATTTTCCCAATTCATGTCACCGATGTATATTTGCACCCCCTTTGGCGGGATAGCTCAGGTGGTTAGAGCGTTGGATTCATAACCCAAAGGTCTCGGGTTCAACTCCCGATCCCGCTACGGATTTAAAAAGCTCCATTTGGAGCTTTTTTTATTTCTTACCCTTGTCCCAGTATCTTTTCAATTTCATGGAGCTCCTCCGTTGAAAAAGAGACCATTTTCAAGGCTCCCAGGTTGTCTTCCAGTTGGGCCACCGAACTGGCACCAACAAGCACAGAGGTTACTCTTTTATCCTTTAATAACCAGGCAATGGCCATCTGGGCCAGGCTCTGTCCTCGTTTCAAAGCCAACTCGTTTAAGGCGAGTACTTTTTTTCTCACTTCGGGTGTTATAGCGGCCCTTTGAAGGAACCCATGAGATTTCGCGGCCCTGGAATCGGCAGGTATGTCGTGCAGGTATTTGTTGGTAAGTAATCCTTGTGCCAGCGGTGAAAATGGAATACAACCTACCCCCTCTTCTTCCAGCACATCCAGCAAACCTCCTTCCACCCAACGGTCAAACATGGAGTACCTTGGCTGGTGAATCAGACAGGGTGTACCTAATTGCCGGAGGATTCCAACCGCCCGATGGGTATCGGCGGCACTATAACTGGATATCCCAACATACAGGGCCTTTCCACTGCGAACAGCCGTATCAAGGGCCATCATGGTTTCTTCAAGCGGGGTATCGGGATCGGGCCGGTGTGAGTAGAAAATATCTACATAATCCAAACCCATTCTCTTTAGGCTTTGATCCAAACTCGACAACAGGTATTTTCTGGAGCCCCATTCCCCATAAGGGCCAGGCCACATCAGGTAACCGGCCTTGGTGGAAATGATCAATTCATCCCTAAGGAAACCGGTAAAGTGTTTTTGAAGAATCTTCCCGAAATTCTCTTCAGCCGAACCCGGGGGCGGACCATAGTTGTTTGCCAGATCAAAATGGGTGATCCCACGGTCAAAAGCCGCCAGGATCATCTTTTCCGCTTCCTGTTGATTATCTACATGACCGAAATTATGCCAGAGCCCCAGGGAGAGCAATGGCAGTTTTATTCCGCTGTATCCACAGCGGTTATACACCATGGAATCATATCGGTTGGGAGAAGGCGTGTACATGGGATTGTCTTTGGTGTACCAAAGATAATAATGCCCTACAGGATACCCCGTGGAAATTAATCATGTAACAAGGACCGGAGTTTTGCCCCAAGTATTTCCAGGTTGGGCAATACCGCGGCCTCCAGTTCTTTATTTAATGGAATGGCCGGTACATTCAAGGTTCCATATACCTGGACCGGTGCATCCAGCGACCGGAAACAATGGTTCGAAATGCGACCGGCAAGCGCCTCGGCAAATGAATTGTATTGTTGCTCTTCAGTTAGAACCAGACACCGGCCATGCTTTCTGACGCTATTAAAAACCAGTTCTTCATCCAGGGGAAAAAGCGTACGCAGGTCAATGATCTCCACCTGGCCGGGGAATTCACGGGCAACCTGTTTTGCCCAGTACACCCCCATGCCATAGGTGACAACACAAACCGATTCACCCATTTCCACCCATGCCGGGTCTGCCTCCAGTACAATGGCCCCTTTCCCTAAGGGGAGAATATAATCACGGGCAGGCTCCACAGTTTTGGCATCTTCGGTTCCGGAAACCTTTCCCCAATACAATCCTTTATGTTCCAGCATCACCACCGGATTCCCATCATAATATGCGGCCTTCATCAACCCTTTCATATCAGCCGCATTGGAGGGATATACCACTTTGATTCCCTTGATGGATAAGAGGGTGGACTCCACACTGCCACTATGATAAGGCCCGCCGCCCCCATAGGCGCCAATGGGCACGCGGATGATGGCCGAAACGGGAAACTTACCCCGGCTGAGGTAGCAGGATTTTGAGATCTCGCTCACAAGTTGATTGAACCCGGGGTAGATATAATCGGCAAACTGAACTTCAACAATGGGCTTAACACCCATAGCGCTTAACCCAACGGTGGAGCCGATAATATAGGCTTCCTGTATGGCTGTATTAAATACCCGGTGTTCCCCAAATTTTTCACCCAGGGTGGCCGCTTCGCGAAATACGCCACCCAACCTTTTACCTACGTCCTGTCCAAAAAATATACATTCCGGATGATCTTCCATTAATTCCCGAATGGCAAACAAAGCGGCATCCACCATCATCACTTTCTCTTTACCTGCGGGTTGACGCTGGCCTTTCTCCTTGGTAACCGGACTGGGTACAAAAACATACTCAGTAGCGGTTGAAGGCGCCGGGTCGGGCGAAGCAACAGCCCTGGCAAAATCATCAGCGATGGTAATGGAGGCATTTTGTTCTATCCGGATTAGTTCAGATTCTGCAACCCCCGCCTGTAAAAGGATGTTACGCAATTTTGGACGAGGGTCATCTTTCAAATGGTCATGAAGGTCCTCCTCCGTCCGGTAGAATTCCTTTCGTACCCCACTGGTATGGTGGTTTAGCAGGGGAACCCTGGCATGAACCAGCCAGGGACGGCGGTTATGTCTTACATCTTTAACCACCGAAGACATCGCTTCATAGGCTCCCGCGAAATCGGTGCCATCGATACTGATTTTTTGCAGTCCTTTAAAACCATCCGCGTATTCAAAGGCATTCATGGCGCGGGTTTCTGTAGAGGTGGCGCTTATCCCCCATTCATTGTCCTGTACCAGGTAAATGATCGGTAGTTGTTTTAGCACGGCAAACTGCAGGGCTTCACTCACTTCTCCTTCCGTGATACTTCCGTCACCAAACGAGCAAACCACGATAGGGTTTTCGCCGTTTGGCCCTTTGACCAATTTAGGAGAATGAATTTTTTCCAGGTATTGCAAACCCTGGGCAACACCGGTGGTGGGGATGGCCTGCATACCGGTAGCGCTGCTTTGATGGATCATCCTGACCCTGGCAGGGTTGTTGGCATTGGGATGGGAATAATAGGAACGGCCTCCGCTAAAGGGGTCACCGGCTTTAGTCAGCAATTGAAGCATCAATTCATAAGGGCTATATCCCAGCCCCAGCAGCAGGCTCTCATCCCGGTAATACGGGCTAACAAAATCGCCGGGTAAGAGGTGAAAGGCTGTTGCCAATTGAATGGCTTCATGTCCGCGCGAAGTAGAGTGGACATACTTACAGATCGTACGGTTGGCCTCATAGGTTTCGGCCATTTCCTTGGCCAGACACATAAGGCGATAAGCACGTAGCAGGAGGGGCGTTTCGATCATGGCCCCAAAAATAAACAGGTTTTCAGGATTACCGGGAATTGATTGACGAGCTGAACTATTTTACTTCCAGCGCCAGCAGGTTATCGTCTTCAATAAATCCTTCCAGTTCATCACCCACTACCACTTCCCCTACCCCTTTGGGGGTACCGGTGAAGATGAGGTCGCCGATATTGACGGAGAAATAATTGGAGATATGGGCCACGATCTCGTCAAACTGGTGGATCATAAGGGTGGAGTTCCCTTGTTGAACCAGTTCCTTGTTTTTATACAGACAGAAATTAATCTCTTTCTTATTCTTGAGATTGGTCATCGGGATCCATTTCCCAATAGCGGCAGAGTTATCCCAGGCCTTGGCTTTTTCCCAGGGAAGGCCTTTTTCTTTTAGCTCGTTTTGGATATCACGGGCGGTAAAGTCAATCCCAACCGTAACGGCATCGTAATATTTATTGGCAAATTTCTCCTGGATGTACTTTCCGTTCTTGCTGATACGGAGAACCAGTTCACACTCGTAATGCAGTTCATTGGTGAACTCAGGATAATAAAAAGGCGTATGTGGTTGAAGGAGGGCGCTCTTGGGCTTCATGAAAATGACCGGTTCGTCGGGCACTTCATTTCCTAACTCTTCAGCATGGGCAACATAGTTACGGCCAACGCAAAATATCTTCATAAAAATGGAGAGTTTACAGTTAAATACATCGGATACAATTCCATAGGACTGCTCATCCCATATATTCCGGCATCATAAAACCATTGGATTCTAATAGATTGAAGGGGCTGCTAAAATAAGTATTCCGCTTCAAATCTCATAGGGAATATTCTTTATTATTTACTTCGTTCATGGCGGCCACCAGTCCTTGAACTACGTAGGTTTCAAGGGCTTCAACCGCTTTGGCCGCTTTAAGCCTGACCAGGGGCCATTCGTTGTCGGTCCAGCGTCCCAAAACAAAGTCTGCCTGCTTGCCCCTGGGGTAATTGTTCCCTATTCCAAAACGGAGACGGGGGTATTCATCTGAACCCAGGACCTCACTGATGCTTTTTAGCCCGTTGTGCCCCCCCGGACTGCCGGAGGGTTTGATCCGGATCTTACTAAGGGGCAGTGCCAGTTCATCCACCACCACGATCATGTTTTCCGGCTGGATGGATAGTTTGTCCGCCCAGTATTTCACCGCCCGGCCACTTAAGTTCATGTACGTGGAAGGCTTAATGCAAGTCACCACCTTGCCGCGTATTTTGATATCTGCCACGGCGGCCAGTCGGTCAGTTTTGAATTGGCCATTGTGTTTCTGGACCAATTCCTCCACCACCTCAAACCCGATATTGTGTCGGGTTTGCTGGTATTCATCCCCAATATTGCCCAATCCGACTATAAGAAACTTCATACCGGAAGATACGGTTAAAAAAAACACGCAAGGTCTTTCTTGCGTGTTTGGATAGGTTATCCGGAACCACTGGTTCCAGCGATTGATTATTTTTTCTCGGCAGCGGCGGCAGGGGCTGCGGCTGCAGGAGCGGCTTTGTCGGAAGCTGCTTCCTCTTGCTTCAACTGACGGGTCATTACCACAGAGGCAATGGGAATCCGGGGGGAGTTCAGGATCTCGTAGTTTTCTTCCTTCACATCTTCCACGCGGATGTTCTCGTTCAGTTTCAGGTTGTCAACATTCACCTCAATGGCTTCCTTCAGGTATTTGGGATAGGTTTTAACCTTCAGAGCCTTCATCTTGATGTTCATTTTACCACCATCTTTTACCCCAACGGCGGTGCCAACGAACTTCAGGGGAATGGTAGCTACCACTTTTTTGTCTTCTACCAGTTCCAGGAGGTCAACGTGAGAAAGTTTGTCAGTGATCTTATCAAACTGCAGGTCTTTGAGGATGCAGCGATAGGTCTTTCCATCGAGTACCACTTCTGCGAGCTGGAAGTTAGGGGTATAAACTAACGGTTTAAATGCAGGAGCCGGCGCGTAGAAGCTGATCTCTTTTGCACCCCCGTAAATTACACCTGGCACTTGATCCTGAGAGCGAAGTTGGCGGGTGGCTTCTTTGCCGATTTCGGTCCTCAGTTGTCCTTCGATTGTAATCGTGTTCATGCTATGTTAATTAAAATGTTTACGATTTATTCCTCCGTTGCGAATGAATAAAGAGGCTGGTGATGCTCTTATTTTCATGCGCGTTGCGGATGGTGGTGGCAAACAGCCCCGCGGTGGATAGTACCTTGATCTTTTTGTACTCCTGCCTCAGCGGGATGGTATCACACACTACCAGTTCTTCCAGCACACTGCTCTCGATATTATCGTGAGCCTTTCCACTCAGTACCGGGTGGGTGATCATCGCCCTTACGGTTCTGGCCCCTTTTTCCTTCAGCAAGGCGGCGCTTTTAGCCAGGGTGCCACCGGTATCACAGATATCATCAATAATCACCACGTCTTTGTCGGTCACATCTCCGATAACCACCATGCTGGCGAT
This sequence comes from Chitinophagaceae bacterium, assembly GCA_041916555.1. GTDB lineage: Bacteria > Bacteroidota > Bacteroidia > Chitinophagales > Chitinophagaceae > SpSt-398. Next base: position 24,523 of record JAYRZH010000011.1, read on the forward strand.
CTCATTGGCCCGCTTCCGGTGCTTGTCGCAGATGACCATTTCGGCTTCAAAATAGCTGGCGATCTCACGTATCCGGTTGCTGGCTCCCACATCGGGGGCCGCAAAGGTAAGGTTTTCCAGCTGAAGTTGCTCTATGTAAGGGATAAAAACGGCTGAACTGTCGAGGTGGTCCACGGGGATGTCAAAATACCCCTGGATCTGGGGGGCGTGGAGGTCCATGGTAATCACGCGATCGGCTCCGGCTGCCGTTAACATATTGGCTACCAACTTACTACCGATGGCAACCCGGGGGCGGTCCTTGCGGTCCTGGCGGGAATAGCCATAGTAAGGGATAACGGCAATGATCTTATAGGCGGATGCCCTTTTTGCGGCATCAATCATGAGCAGAAGCTCCATCAGGTTGTCTGAAGGGGCATAGGTGCTTTGCACCAGGAAGACTGAGTCGCCCCGGATGCTCTCCTGGAAGATCGGCTGGATCTCCCCGTCGCTAAACCGTTGAATGGAAACATTACCCAATTGGGTACCATAGCGCTTGCAGATCTCGCGGGCCAGTTCCTGGGAACCCGTGCCGGCAAAGATCTTGGCAGTAGGTGTTTGCATAGCCTTATTCGAATGTGCGGCGAAGATAATGTTTCATGGCATAGGCCACAAACACCTGATCGTATTTACTTTAAAATAAGGGTCAGCGGATGGAAGCTACTGAAATAACCCCGGAGGAGGCTGTTTCTTTTTTCTCCACTTTCTTCTCATTCTTTACATAGGTACCACTGGCATTGCAACTGTAAAAGATTGTGGAACAAATGAAAATGGAGAAAAACAGGGCTACAGCATAAACACCGGCAAAAAACAGAATGGGGTGCAAAGCGCCGACAGGGGTAAAGGTTCTTCTTCTCATAGTTGTTGGATCGTTTGTGTTTTCAAAGGTTGTTGGATGTCTGGTTTACAACGACAGGCGTACCGTGTAAGTTGTATTGACGAGGATAAATTTATTTTCTAAACTTGGCCCATGCAAGAGAATTATTACCCAATTAAAAACTGGGCAAAGGACGACCAGCCAAGGGAAAAATTACTTATGAAAGGCCCGGTGGCCCTTTCCAATGCCGAATTGATCGCCATTCTGCTTCAAAATGGTATCCGGGAAAAGTCGGCCCTTGACCTGGCCAGGGAGGTGATGAAGCTGGGTGACGACAATCTGGATCAACTGGGGAGGCTGACAATCAAAGACTTAACTTCCATACGGGGCGTAGGAACGGCTAAGGCCATCATGCTTGTGGCAACGCTGGAACTGGGGCGGAGAAGACAGGCCACCCAGTCCCTATCCCGTAAATCCATCCAAAGCAGCGCCGATGTGGCGGGTTTTTTACGGCATCTTCTCAAGGACCATTCCCATGAGGTATTTGCGGTCCTGTTCCTGAACCGGGCCAACCGGGTCAACCATTTTGAGATCATCAGCCAGGGGGGCATCACCGGAACAGTGGCCGACCCCCGGATCATTTTCAAAAAAGCCTTGCAGGAAGAGGCAGTCAGCATCATACTTTGCCATAACCACCCTTCCGGTAACCTGAAACCCAGCCGGGCCGATCAGGATATGACCCATAAAATCAAAGAAGCTTCCCAGTTCCTGGATATCAAGCTCCTCGACCATATCATTGTCAGCAATGAAGGGTATTACAGCTTTGCCGATGAAGGGGATTTGTGAAAATAGAATAAGGAATGAGGGATGTTATCCTTCCTCATTCCTTATTCTTTATTTCTTATTTCTAAGGTTAAGCCTGCGCGGCCGGTCCGCCAAAATTCATGGGAATGGTGATTTCTTCCAGGTCCTTGATGGTTCCGTTGCTGGCTTCATAGCGTTCGATATTTTCCACCAGGGCTTTCATGAACCGCTTGGCATGTTGCGGGGTGAGGATGATACGTGACTTTACTTTGCTCTTCGGAGTGCCGGGCATCACGTTCACAAAATCAATGACAAACTCGGCATGGGAATGGGTGATGATGGCCAGGTTTGCATAGCTGCCTTCGGCGATCTCTTCCGTAATTTCAATATTCAATTGATTGTGGGGCGCGTTTTGATCAGACATGGTAATGAATTAAAATAAAACAGGGGGTAAAATTACCCCCTGCGAAATTAGTTGAAAGATGCGATAACCTTAGCGTGGGCGCAGATAGGTCAGCGTATCATATTTCTCCCTGGTAGGTGTTCCAGCCCACTGGTAAGCGGCGTAGATTGTTTTAGTGGCCGGGTCATAGCGGTTATTGGCTCCGGCAATGGGAACAAGGGCGGGGAAGCCAAGGGGAACGGCGCGGGAACCTATATTACTCAGAGAAACAGTGTTATCCGTGTTGATGGTCATTCTCACCTGGAGGCTGGGTCCGGCGGCATCGCCAAAATAGGTTAACCCACCGGTAGAGAAATTGGTGAAAACAGTAGCTTCATCCCAGTCAATGCTGCGGGGTCCGCTGGAGGGGAAATCCCATTCAGCAACCGTACCATTTCCACCAATGCTGGTATTGGGGTGAACCAGGCGATAACGTATCCGGTAAACACCATCCCAGGCATTTTTGGCCCCCAGTTCAACAGCCATCAGGCTTTTTGCCTGGCTGATCTCACAACCGGGTGCTTCGGCCAAGGCAAAGCCTAAACCAACACGACCCAGTGTAAGCAGGGCGGTAGGGTTGATAACGATCTTAAGGGATTTGATGAATTCACCGGGTTTAAAGGTCAGCGTCCAATATTGACCATCAAAGGGGTTATCAGCATGGCTTGTATAAACAGTGCGGGGCAATTCAATCACACCATCGCCGATCAGTTCAGTGATGGCGGTATTGCTCAGGGCGATCTTTACGGTTTGTGTGGAATTAAGCGCCGCTTCATTGGTTGTATTTCGCTGAACAGATATCAGGTCAACAGATATATTGCTGTTAACAAGATCAAGGGAAACATTCTTAGCGCCGCTTTCTGCTTCAGGCAGGAGCACTAAAGTTTTTTCTTTGCTTTTGAATTTGTTGGTGTCCACGGCTTTCTCGCAGCCCACCAATACGGAAAGGGTAATAGATGCAAAAAGGACAGGAAGTAAACCTTTTCTCATATGTAGTATTTACAGTTAGTTGTAAGGCACTAAATTAAGGTAATTCTCGTGGAAAAATAAAAAAAAGTGGGGCCCAAAGGCCCCACTTTCAGGTATGTTGTAAAACATGCGGAATTAGTTATCCCACCATACTTTACCCCACTGAGAATCAGACTCTCCGCTAACTGTGTAAACAGCGGTACCAGCCTGCCAGTTGGTCTTGTTGTTTTGTTGCTCGGTAGTACCGTGCGGGAAGCGACGGGGGATAGTCAGCGCCTGACCGGGAGCCGGTGTAAGCGCCGGGTATCCTGTCCTTCTCCAGTTGGCATATCCTTGTGAGCCGTTGGGATAGAAGGCCAGCCATTGCTGGGTGCAGATCTTCTGCAGTTCTGTTCCTGAGGTCAGGGCCACATTGGCGCTGGCCATATAAGCAGGGAAAGAACCGGCGTTATACACACCCCACTCCTGCATGTTAGCCTGGATACCGTTCTGATACATGGTAGCCACACTTTCGGATGTCCATCCACGTTGAGCGGCTTCGGCACGGGCCAGGAAGATCTGTCCGGCGGAAATAACAACTACCGGACGGGTGGCGGTACGCAGACCATCGCTCAATACCCGGGCCCAGTTGGTGTTGCTGTTCGCAAAAGCGATAGCATCATCACGGGTCAACCCATAGGGGAAACCTACTGCGGAAGAACCAAAGGCTCCGATCCGGGGATCGCTGTTGGCAGACAGCCAATCAGTAACGGTCTTGGACAAAGCCAGGTCACGACGCAGGGTCAGGTTATAATAAGCGTAGAAGGGGTTGTTGTAGTTGCCACCAGGATAAGCCAGGGCAGCGTTTTCAGCGTTGGAAGAGATCACTCCTGCAGTAAGGGCCGAATTGAATTCGGTTTGAGCCAGCGAGGCATTCACCTTCGACATCCGCAGGGCCATCAGGAGGCGGACGGAGTTGGCGAATTTCTTCCACAGATTGATATCGCCATCAAACAGGATATCACCCTGGGGAGCGGCACCTCCGTCAAACTGGGCCACAGCGGCTTTCAGTTCGTTGATAAGAGCGGGATAGATATCCTGCTGCTTGTCGTAGGTCTGATCTGAACCAGCGCCTTTCAAGGCATTGGTATAAGGAATATCTCCCCAATAGTCGGTCACTTTCCAGAAGAAATAAGCCTTCAGGATGCGGGCTACAGCGATCTGGTTGGCGTTGGAGCCATACTTGGCCGTAGCGCCGGGGTTAGCCTCATTGGTATTGATGATATTCTGAAGGTCATACAGGGGGCCGGTATAATAACCACCCATGTCGAACGTGGGCTTGGCATACCGGGAGGCCTCGGTGTACTGAGTTTCAGAGCCAAACTGGCAATACAAACCGGCGGAGGTAGAGATACCACCCGCATCCCACACATCATTAGCCATTTGAGACAGCACATTGGTCAGCAGGGCTGCCGTAATTGGCGTTGTGGTGGCGTTGGGGTTGATATTGGTATCGCCAAAATCAACCTTCTTACAACCGGCAGCAAAGAGACCAGCGGCCAGGATAAAGATTGTTAGTTTCTTCATATTATGTTTCATAATTGACGTGTTTGTGGTGAGGATTAGAAGGTTAATTTCAGGTTCACACCGATCGAGCGGGAACCGGGGAACTGACCGTTCTCACCATAGATCGCCTGGATCTCGGAGGGATCGAAGTTCTTGGTTTCGCTGTAGATCAGCCACAGGTTGCGGGCCAGTACGGAGAAGGTCGCACCCTGGAAGGTCTTCTTCATAAAGCCGATCTTTGATACGGGCAGTCTGTATCCCAGACTAATCTCTCTCAATTTCACAAAAGTCAGGTCGTGAACAAAAGGCTCAGCGATCTGATTGGAATAGAATTGTCTCCAGTAAGTAATCGCGTCAACATACACATCAACAGGTGTCTTTTCATCTACGGAGCTTACACCTACTACATGTACACCACCGCCATCGGCAAGGTCATCGCGAATGTTCTTGCCATTGTCATTGATAGAGGCTGTTGCTTCCATCAAACCGGAGTAGTGACCCCACATTTCAGACAGGGAGAAGAACTTACCACCTACCTGATAATCCACCAGGAAGGACAGTTCCACATTCTTAAAGGAGAGGCTGTTCAGCAAACCACCGGTTACTTTCGGGATCACAGAACCCCACTCTTTGTTGGCGTCACGTACGTATTGCTTGGTAGTCGGGTTGATCACCATCAAACCATCAGCATTACGCTTGATACCACCACCACGGAGCATACCCCAGTCTTTGTCCTTTATCTGGAAGGCACGGGCAAAACGGGTACCAAAGGAACCACCAGCCAGCAGTAACTCGGTACGGCCTTCGATGATCTCTTTCACGGGGTTGCCAATCAGGTAACCAAAGGTTTTTGTAACAGTCCAGTTGAAATTCTTGGAAGATACCGGTGTACCGGTAATAATGGCTTCAATACCATAACGGTCAACACGGGCAGCGTTGGTTGTGGTAGAAGTAAATCCGGTTGAAGAAGGCAGGGCCACAGTAACAGGGGCCTTGTCGTTGATCTCATGATAATAAACCAGGTTCAGACCCAGACGGTTCTTCAGGAACTTCAGGTCAACCCCAGTTTCGTAGGTAGTGATCACCGAACCGTTCACCGAAGGATCGGGGAAGGTATTAGGTGTACTCATCAGGAAGTTGCCATCCCACAGGAACTGGTTGGGAGTATATACAAAGCCCAGTGCATAGATATCCAGCGGAAGAGGTTTCTTACCCCAGCTTCCGAAGAACTTACCATAGCTGAACCAGCTAGGCTTCGATTTCATCAGTTCAGAGAAGATCAGGCTCACACCAGCAGAGGGGGAGAACAGACCGTTGTCGGCAGGGTTGTTGGTAGAATACCAGTCCTGACGCAGACCAAAGGTCAAGCTTGCATATTTCTTGTACTCCACATCACCAGAGGCAAAGATGGAATTTACCTGGTAAGCGGAACGGGCATTACCAATAGAAGGCTGGGCGGCAGAGTTAGCGATGCTGTACAGATCCGGAACGTTCAACCCGTTGTTGGTATTGGCTGATACGTTCTTGGTCTGCTCTTTCTGGATGTTTCCACCCAGGATACCGGATACAGACCAGTCACCAAACTTGTTATTATAAATAGCTTGTGCCTCATAGTCAAAACGCTGGAAAACGTTATTGGAGGTTGCATAGCTGGCCAGGTAACCTGTCTGGGCGCCACTGGCTTCCAGGTTGGAGGTTACAATAGTTTCCGTGTTTGATGTGCGGTAGTTGGTACGAATGGTTCCTTTTACGCGGAAATGGTTGTCCAACTTATAGGTAAGGGATACGTTACCCCAGGTACGGTTCAGGCGTTGGATATCGGAACGGCCTTTCTGGTAAGAGAAGTAATTGTACCAGTAGTTACCTACGATATCATCATAACCACTAGCCCCATCGGGGTTGGTCAGCAGGTTCCAGCTCATGTAAGTCCCGTTGGGGGATTTGTAGTCAGCCAGCTCTTTCAGGATATCCATGTTCAGGTCGCGGTGGAACCACTGGTTGAACGAACCGGAAGAGTTGTTGGCATAACCATCGCTGAATTCCCCACGAATCTGCTGGGCCACAAAGTTGATGTTGGCATCTACGGTGAAGTGGCTGTTCAAATCAAAAGAGAGGAAGGAGGAAACAAAGTTCTTATTCGAATAGGAACCCGGAAGCAAACCCTTGGTGTATTGATTGGTCATCGATACGCGATAGGAGGATCCGTTTGTTGATTTACCAAAAGAGACATTATTATTGGTAGAAATACCGGTATTCCAGAAATCCCTGGCGTTGTTGGGCTGGGCGCTCAACGGAGCCGTCTTAAAGGAATAAGGGTGGTTGGGGAACCAGGCATACCAGGGAATATATTCCTGGCCGCTCATACGGGGACCCCAGCTTGCATCATCTGTATAATCATGGAAATATTTGCCATCGAGGGCCTGCCATTCAACAGGCTGACCAGGCTGGTAAGTGTATTGAATCAGGTCAGGAGAACCACCACCGGCATACAGGTTCTGGTATTTGGGAAGGACATAAACCTTATCCAGGGTCACACCACTGTTGATCTCTAAACCGATACCATTTTTTCCGGTCTTCTTTCTTAATTCCACAATGATCGCACCACCAGCGGCCTGGGCGCCAAAGAGGGCAGTGGCGTTGGCACCTTTCAATACGGTTACATTTTCTACATCATCGGGGTTGATATCGAAGATGTTTACGATGTTACCATCCACTACATATACCGGGTTACCATCAGAACCGATACCAGCACCACCACGAAGACGGATGGTTGTGTTACGGTCGAGGGCAACGGCAGACTGACCCAGACCCTGGGCACCGGCAACTTTACCGGTAAGGGCGTTGGTTACCTGGGTAGGACGGGCTATAGTCAATTGGTCGGAGGTCACCTGCTGGGCGCTAAACGGCGTGGTGCGCTCAGCCTTCTTAATACCAAAGGCCGTGGTTACCACCACTTCCTGCAGGTCTCCCTGGGTACTTGTTACCAGGGCTACATTGAGAACATCGGAGGTACCAGGAGTCACTTCCTTTTCAGCAAAACCAGCTGAAGTGATCACCAGGGCACCACCTTGAGGGAAATTCTTGAAGATGAATTTACCATCCGCATCGGCGGAAACACCCACATTGGGTTTTCCTTTCAACGTCAACGTTGCGAATGGAACAGGTTTACCATCAGGGCCTGTTACTACACCGGAGATGGTCCGCGTCTGTGCAAAAGTCAACACAAAGCATAACATCCCTGCTGTAAGCAGCGATACAATTTTTCTCATGTGGAGATCAATTTTTGTTAAGAATAAAAATTTGATTTACAACAAGTTATGAAAACCGTCCAAAGGGTAAGGATAAGGAGTAAGACAGACTTCCGTCCGATTGTGCTGCGCAAAATACGTGTTTTTTTAATAAAAAGTTAAAGTACATCAATGGCTAATTAACAGTGTCAGATAACCGCATACGTCAACTGCAAACGCAGGTCAGAACGCTGGTTCCCGGTAATTTCGAGCCAACTACTCCCAATGGATTGTTTATCAGTAAATAAGGTCTGTGAAAATTTGAAACAAAGTTGTATTTTTTTACCCGCCTTTTTGGAAAAAACCAGGTAGTACCGGAGTTGATTGTTGTAAAATGCCGGGAGGGATGAGGCGTATAACACATCGTTTTCAAATGCATATATCCGGGTTTCATAACCATCTGTACCCACCCATTGTGCCCGAAGCGAAGCCGACCAGGTCGAAAAAGGAGGTTTCACCCTAAAATCCAGAAATACAAGGCCTCCCCTGCCCTCCCCAACTCTTACCCATTCCATCCGCTGGCGGTACCGGATGGTTTCGCCGATCGGGACCATGACCTGTACCCTGAACGATCTGGAAACCCCTTCCTGCAAAGGCGCTATACCTTCCCCCCAGTCCCCATTCTGCCATTTCGTACTTCGTTGGTAGCGCGCCATAAATTCCACCCCCCGTTTGGGGGTATGCAAAACCTGTAACTGAAAATCCCGACCCGGACTGGATCCATTCACCTGGTACCTGAGCCAGGGGAAATGATAAATATCCATGGAAAGGTCAACCACCCATTTTTCCCGTGGACGAACCCGCCCACTTATGTAAAGACCCCGTTCATTTTGCACGGTTGATTGTTGGGTAAAGGCCTGTGACTCGGGAGAATAATAACCAGGGGAAATATGCCTGGCCAGCAAGCCAATATCCACTTTCCGGTCTGGATTAAATAGCAGTCCTCCAATGATGGCCCCTTTTTTTTGCTCATTCAAAGCCGTTTCCCCAAATACATGCACCCCCTTGAATGTCCCACTCATATCCACACTCGCAGAGGCCCCCCTTTTTCCCCGAAACGCAAAAAGCCGATATGGTTCCTCTGCCGGCTCCAATAGAATGGAATAATGAAAGGCCTGGCTATTGAAAGAAATTTGCCAGTTCTTCTGCTTGTACCGCCAGGTACCACCTCCCATCCATCTTTTGATGGCGGCGCGGTCCTCTATTTCCGAAGCCGTGCGATAGTAACCAGATGTACCTATGGAACTGACCACCTCTTCTCCCTGATTGCCCAGGGTCTTGTTTCCGGCAAAAGTCCGGTAAGAAAGATACCCAGTCCACTCCACCCGCTTCCTGGCTGCTACAATACCGATTCCCCGCTGAAAGAAAACCTCACCTGCCGAAGTATAGGCCCTCAATACAGGCCCTTGCCTTTTAATTACAACCGGATCACCTCCCCGGCCAAAACGCATGCCCTGTCCCTGCACCAGCCCCTGGCCCTGGCTCACAGTGAAGTCGCCAATCACTAGTAGGCGAAAGGGACCATAATCCCGGACTTGCCAATGACCGGAGAAAAAGCCCTTTCTTTCACCCGCATCTTTTTCCCAGGTAAATCCCAGTTGCCATTGTTTTTGCCATTGATATTGATACCTGATTAACTGTGCCCAGGGTCCGCCGGCAAATGCATTTTCCCTTGCCCCTTTATTCCTTTCCAGGGTGCGGGAAAAACGCAGCAACAAGCGGTGTCTGCCTTCTGTTCGCCATCTCTTCCAGGACAATAATTTTTTTCGGTTGCTTTTTACCGTTATATATGGTAAAATACCCCGGATAAATTCCGGCTCCCAACCGGGTATGGCCTGCAATTCGTAAATGGACAAAAGGTCGCCGTATTTCCTCCGGTGTTCCAGCAGGTTCATGACCAGGGATGGAGGTATCAGCCCTATTCGTAACAGGTCCTCCTCCCCTGCTATATTCAGGTCTATTACCATTCCTATCTGCTCCATGTCCAGCTCCACCACGTCCTCTTCAGGTTGCCGGCTTCTTTGCGATTCAGCCATCTGTTCAAGCAGCAACGGGTCAGTTTCCTCCTGGGACCTCACGGGCGTTGGCCGGATGGCTAACACAAAAAGTGATATGATCCAAAACAGGCGCATTTTATTCTGTTTTGGGAATAAATGTCCATTGAATACCCGGGGTCCAACCTAAATAAGGATGGCAACGTCCGGAAACAACCGTTATCCATTTTTTTACCCTAAACCCAATACTCATATACCATTGGTCACTATCGCTGAGGTAACCCCAGTCAATCATAATTTTTTGCAAGGGCTGGTAATGCAATACAGCCTGGAAAGCTGCAGGCCGGTCCTTGAAAAGGGAAAAACTGCCCGCCGCCTGCCATTGGCTACCTGGCTCCCAACTCAGTCCATAATGAACCGATCCATTGATGGCATAGTCCGCCAATTTTGACATTTCTATCAGGATACCGGCATTTAGTTCTTTCCCCAATTCCAACAGAAAACCGGTTTTTGCGGAGACACCGGATAAACGGGCCCGTGGCATTTTCCATTGATGATAGTTCACCCTCAATCCAGCCCTGACTAATTGGGCAAGGGGTAAGCCTAAACTCAGTCCTGGTGAGAATTCCCTGAAATGGTTGGGGCCTGACTGACACAGGTAAATACCAAGCGGGTAACCGGAAACCGGCAGGATCATGCTCAGGAAATTCTGCGACAATCCTGACAGGCCAAAGCTGCGTTCCGAATACAGGGAAATGGTTTTCGTGTTGGAGTTCTTAATGGCGGCAGGATTATGCCAAAATAATTGGCTGGGTGAAGGGTTTCTGGCAAAAGATGCCGGCAATCCATAAAATGGTTCGGAGGGACCCGGTGGTTCCTGGGCCCAGGAAGAAAAACTTAAAAACAAGAGGTACGGAAAACGATTCATCGAAAATTATTTTCATGATAAGAATTGGCAAATCCAAGCTAATTTTTTTTATCCGGCATTGGAAGACCCTACCTTTGCGCCATGCAAATTTTAGATGGCAAAAAAGCCTCGCAGGCGATACGCGATGAATTGAAATTGGAAGTGGCCCAGTTGGTTTCGGATGGTAGGAAAATACCCCATCTAGCCGCCATCCTGGTAGGTAACAACGGTGCCAGCGAAACCTATGTCGCTTCAAAAGTGAAGTCCTGTGCAGAAGTCGGATTTAAATCCACCCTTATTCGTTTTGAAGAAGATATTTCTGAAAATAAATTATTGGATAAGATCGAAGAGTTAAACAATGACCCTGACGTGGATGGCATTCTTGTTCAATTACCATTGCCGGCGCATATTTCTGAAGAAAACGTGATCAACACCATCGATCCTGAAAAAGATGTGGATGGTTTTCACCCGGTAAATGTGGGTCGCATGGTCCAGGGGCTGCCTTCCTTTGTTTCGGCTACCCCGTATGGGATCATGTTGCTATTGAACCATTACAAAATTGAAACCCGCGGGAAACATGCGGTGGTGATCGGTCGAAGTAATATAGTTGGCCGTCCTATTAGCATACTATTAAGTGCCAATACCCAGCCGGGCAACTGCACGGTAACGGTTTGTCACTCGCAAACCCATAACCTGAAAGAAATCTGTCAGCAGGCGGATATCATCATCGCCGCGCTAGGCAGGGCGGAGTTTGTAAAGGAGGATATGGTCAAGGATGGCGCCATTGTGGTAGATGTAGGCATTACACGGGTAAAGGATGAGACCAGGAAAAGCGGTTTCCGTCTTCTGGGTGATGTGGACTATGAAAAAGTGGCCCCAAAATGTTCCTTTATAACGCCTGTTCCGGGTGGAGTGGGGCCTATGACGATTGCGGCCTTGCTAAAAAACACCTACAGGGCCTGTGCCTTGAAGAATTAACCACATAATCGATAAATACGATGCAGCTTCCCGTAATGGAACATTTTTACACGATCCAGGGTGAGGGTTATCACCAGGGGAAGGCGGCGTATTTTATCCGATTGGGTGGCTGTGATGTTGGGTGTACCTGGTGTGATGTAAAAGACAGTTGGGATGCGGATAAACACCCAAAAATTGATCCGGTTGAATTGGTGAAACTGGTCAGGCAAACACCGGCTGAGCTGGTCGTAATTACCGGGGGCGAGCCCCTGATGCATGATCTTCGGGAATTAACCAGTGTCTTAAAAAATGCCGGGCTTCGCACACATATTGAGACTTCAGGCGCCCATCCTTTGTCAGGCGATTGGGATTGGATCTGTTTATCCCCCAAAAAATTCAAAGCCCCCCTCCCTTCGCTGCTGCCATTGGCGCATGAATTGAAGGTGATCATATTTAATAAATCAGATTTCGCCTGGGCGGAAGAACATGCCGCCAAAGTATCCTCCTCCTGCAAACTTTATTTGCAACCCGAATGGGATAAGGCTTCGATCATGACACCCCTGATGGTAGAGTATATCAAATCCAATCCACAATGGGAATTAAGTCTTCAAATACACAAATACATTCAGGTGCCGTAATTGCCGGTACTTCATTGACCAGTATTTACCCGAAATCAGCCCAGTTTTAACACGAATCGCTTTTAAAAGGGATAATTTTTGAATAGTTTCGTCATTCGAATCCGACGTAATGAAACAAATCTTACTCCATATTCTATTATTAGGATTGTTTGCTTCCTGTGCCGCACAGAAAAAAGGCAAGCAATCAACCCCATCCATTCCTGCGATTGAACAAATCTATATGGAAGGACTGGCAAAAGCACAGGCCGGAAAACTTGAAGAGGCCATTCCATTGTTCAAACAGGTCATACAACTGGATTCCAATTTTGCCAACGGTTACCTGTCACTGGCCGGGGTATATAGTCAGCAAAAGAATTATGAGCTGGCCAACAAGAATTATGGAATAGGTATTTATAAAGACACCAATCGACATAACCTGTATTATCTGCCTTATTCCATTAACCTGGCCGGGGCTGGACGGTTTGATGATGCGCTGGCGGCGGTGAACCGGTATCTATCTAATCCCAGATTGGGAGAAAACAGTCGCAAGGCCGGTGAATACAGACAGCGTTGCTATTCATTTGCGGTGGAACTGGCCAGCCAATCAAAATCCCCAGTTTTTCAATTTAACCCGGTCAATGCGGGTGCGGGCATCAATACCCGCGAGGCTGAGTATTTCCCTTCCCTGACAATTGATGGGGCCGAATTGGTTTTTACCCGACGGGTAGGAAATGCCAACGAAGATTTTTATTCAAGCCAAAGAATAGATTCCTCCTGGGGGCCATCAAAGCCCTTACCCGGCAATGTAAATACCCCTCAGAATGAAGGGGCCCAAATGATTTCACTCGATGGTCAATGGCTTGTCTTTACCGGATGTTCCAGACCCGATGGATGGGGAAGTTGTGATATCTATATTTCCTATCTCACCCCTGAAGGATGGAGTGAAGCAATCAACCTGGGTGGACGGGTAAACTCAGATCAGTGGGATTCCCAACCCTGTTTATCGGCTGATAAAAGGGAACTGTATTTTGCCAGTCGCCGGTTTGGCGGACTGGGAGGCAGCGATCTGTATGTATCCCGGATACAGCCGGATGGAACATGGGGAGTACCCGAAAATCTTGGTCCTGGCATAAATACCGCCGGAGATGAATCCACGCCTTTTCTTCACGCGGATAACCAGACGCTGTATTTTACATCGAATGGTTTGCCCGGTTATGGCGAGGATGATATTTTCATGTCCAGGCGTGGTCCGAAGGGGGTTTGGAGCGTTCCCGTGAACCTGGGCTACCCCATCAATACCATTGATAAGGAAGGCTCCCTGTTCATAGCTCCGGATGCCCGTACCGCTTACTTTACCAGTGACCGGGTGGAAGGGTATGGATCATTGGATATTTACTGGTTTGAATTACCGGAGGCTGTTCGACCACACAAGACTCTTTGGGTAAAGGGAACGGTTACGGATGAAAAAACCAGCAAAGGCCTGCCTTCTGTCATTGAGTTGATCGATCTGTCCACCAGACAGACAATATCACGGGTACAGACAAACGAAAAAGGGGACTACCTGGTGACCCTCCCGGTTGGAAAGGATTACGCTTTTAATGTAAACAGGAAAGGCTATTTGTTTTACAGTGATAATTTCTTCCTGAAGGAAAGCGAAAAGGATACCGCTTACGAGAAAAATATCCGTTTGCGCCCCATAGAAAAGGACGCGGTGATTGTCTTAAAGAATATCTTCTTTGATGTAAACAAATTTGACCTGCGCGCAGAATCCCAGGCGGAGTTGGATAAATTGGTTACTCTGCTTAAGGAGAACCCGGGGCTTTATATCCAGATCAATGGGCATACAGACGCGGTAGGAAATGCCGCCTCCAATCAGAAACTATCTGAAAACAGGGCCGCTGCCGTTGTAAAATACCTGGTTGAACAGGGAATACAGGCAACCCGTCTCACCTACAAAGGATTTGGAGCCACTCAACCCCTTGCTTCCAATGACACCGAGGAAGGAAAGGCTCAAAACCGTCGCACCGAAATGAAAGTGGTTCGTCAGTAATGAAGGAAGACCTGATCTATCAACTGGCGTTGACAGAAGTCCCGCAGGTAGGCGCCGTCCATGCCCGGCTCCTTGTTCAGGAATTTGGCTCTGCCAAAGCGGTCTTCCATGCGCCACGCGGGTTATTGGAAAAAAAAGAAGGGATCGGAAGCGTTAGGGCCAGGTATATTAAAAAATTTAATGATTTCAAGGCAGCAGAAAAAGAAATCAGCTTTCTTGAAAGGTATGCCATCACTCCGCACTTCATCAACGACCCAACCTATCCCCGGCGATTGCTCCATTGTTACGATGCCCCCCTGCTTCTGTTTCAAAAAGGGAAGGCTGATCTGAATCCCGAAAAAACGGTAGCGGTGATAGGCACCAGGTCGCACACGGATTATGGGAAAAAAATAACGGATAAACTCATTTCCGATCTGGCCCCATTCAGGGTTCAGGTCATCAGCGGCATGGCCCATGGCATTGACGGAATAGCGCACCAGGCTGCCTGCCGAAACAATTTAGCCACCATTGGCGTGCTGGCCCATGGGCTTGACCAGATCTATCCCCCAGCCCATGAAAAACTGGCCAGGGAAATGGTCTTGACAAACGGGGCCCTTCTATCTGAGTTCAGGCATGGAGTAAAACCAGACAAACACCATTTTCCCACGCGAAACAGGATAGTGGCCGGAATGGCCGATGCTACCATTGTAATTGAGACAGGTGTACAGGGAGGAAGTATCATCACCGCTGAACTGGCAAATGGCTATAATAAAGATGTTTTTGCCTTTCCCGGAAAAATCACTGACCCCAAAAGCGCAGGATGCCTCCGTTTGATCGCATCCAATAAGGCGGCGCTGATCACCCGGGCACAAGACCTGGTGGAAGCCATGGGATGGGGAGAAAAAAGACCGCTTACCGGAAATCCGCAACGGCCCCTGTTCCCGGAACTGTCTGCCTTGGAAAAAACTATTTTGGAAGCACTCAACCAGAGCCAACCCCTGCATATTGATGAACTGCACCACCATTGCCAAACGCCCAACAGCAACCTGGCAGTGGCATTGCTGAACCTGGAATTGAATAACCTGGTTCATGCATTACCTGGGAAGCAGTACCGATTATTATAGGGCTTTTATTCACGCAACGGAATGACTATTTTTGTTGTCTTGCTTACCCCTGGCCAACCTGGAAATTTAACATGATAAGAAGTCATTATCTGTTCACCATCGTTCTAATCCTGTCACCCCTGTTAAAGTTGGCAGGTCAGCCATGTACAACCCTTGGGCAAACACCATCCACCGCCTTTCCGGTATGCGGAACCACCGTATTTACCCAAACAGAGGTACCCATTTGTGCCACGAATGCTATTTATGTACCTGGATGTACCGGAGGACCGGGGAATGCCAACTACCAGAATAAAAACCCCTTCTTCTATCGTTTTACCTGTTATACTGCCGGAACTCTGGGATTTGTAATCACCCCTTCGGCGAATGGGGAAGATTATGACTGGCAGCTTTACGATATTACCGGTCATAATCCTGAGGATATTTTTACCGATAACAGTCTTGTAGTAACGGGTAACTGGGCTGGCACCTATGGCCCTACCGGCGCATCCTCTTCTGGTGTGGCGACCATCCAATGCGCTTCAGCCCCAAATATGGGGGTTCCCACTTTTGCCCTGATGCCCACGCTGACTGTTGGACATACCTATCTGCTCATGGTCAGCCATTTTACCGACTCCCAAAGCGGCTATACCTTACAGTTCACCGGTGGTACCGCCGTGATCACCGACCCGGTATTGCCAAGGACAACACAGGCCAAGGTAAGTTGCGATGGAACAGTAATTACGCTTAAACTCAACAAGAAGATCAAATGCAGCAGCCTGACTTCTCCGGGTACTGAATTTGTGTTAAACCCACCCGCCGCTTCCGTTATCAGCGCTGTGGGTGATAGCTGCACCAGCAGTTTTGACGTGGATGATATCATCATTACTTTATCGGCCCCGCTGCCCAATAATAATTACGAATTGATTATCCGTACGGGTGGGGATGGCAATACCCTGCTGGATAATTGTGACCGGTCGGTACCCGATGGAGAAACTGTACCATTTGTTTACAACCCGCCCATTCCCATATTTGCCGATAGCATTGGCGCCCCGGGTTGCGCCCCAACCACCCTTCGCCTTTATTTCCCCAAGAAAATTTATTGCAATACCATTGCCCCCGATGGAAGTGATTTTTCCGTAACCGGAGGGCCCCAGTCGGTGAATGTCATTGGCGCCAGCGGGGAATGTGTAAGCGGGCAAACGGAATTTGTCAACGTGAGGCTATCCGCCCCATTGGTACAACAAGGTACCTACCTCCTTACCCTGAAGGCCGGTGTTGATGGTACTACAATCATTGATGAATGTGGACTAGAACTGCCCCAGCAATCACTGAATTTCCCCATTGCCGATACGGTAAACCCCGAGTTCAATATCGTGAACAGATTGGGCTGCCGGTTTGATACCTTGTTTTTTAGCCACCCCGGTGGAAACCAGGTGAACCAATGGATATGGAACATTAATGGGCAAAATTCGTCAGGCATCAATGCCGCGGCGATCCTGCCTGCCTCCTCCTCGAATACGATCAAGTTGGTGGTGAGTAATGGTGTTTGCCGCGATTCCCTTACCCGTACCCTGGAACTGGACAATGAAGTAAAAGCGTCATTCGACATGCCTTCGGTGATATGCCCGGAAGATTTGCTGACAGTGGAAAACACCAGCACCGGACTGATCGATTCCTGGCGATGGGATTTTGGTACGCTGGGCAGCAGTACCCTTAAGGATCCGTTGCCAATTAACCTTCCAAGAAACCTAACCCGGGATACCGATTTCACCCTGAAACTATTTGCCACCAATAACACCCTGGGTTGTACCGATAGTGCGGTTAAGAAAATACGGGTATTTGACAACTGCCTGATCGCTGTACCATCAGCCTTTACCCCTAACGGAGATGGGTTGAACGATTACCTGTATCCCAACAATGCCATAAAGGCTGTTGACCTCTATTTTGCCATTTACAATCGGTGGGGACAGTTGGTATTTCAGACCCGCAACTGGCAGGAGAAATGGGATGGTAGGTTTAATGGGATCCCCCAGGGTTCGGGCACTTATGTCTGGATGCTCCAGTACACGCACCGCGATACCGGGAAAAAAGTGTTTGAAAAGGGCATTTCAGTGCTGATTCGCTAAATGTGCTATCTTTGCACATGGCAACAAGAAAATCCACCAACTCCCCCTCAAACAATTCCAAGATTATAGGCGAAGGACTGACCTTCGATGATGTTTTGCTCGTTCCGGGTTATAGCCAGGTATTGCCCCGTGAGGTCAATATCCGCAGCCGGCTGACCAAGGATATCCAGTTACATATTCCCATGTTATCAGCCGCCATGGATACGGTAACAGAGGCCACGCTGGCCATTGCCCTGGCCAGGGAAGGTGGTATGGGTATCCTGCATAAGAACATGTCGATTGAAGAACAGGCCCGCCAGGTGCGTAAGGTCAAGCGCAGTGAAAGTGGTCTTATCCTTGATCCTATCACCCTACACCCTGAACACACTATTGGAGATGCCCTCCGCATCATGAAAGAAAACAAGATCGGCGGCATTCCTATCGTGGACAAAGGGGGCAAACTGGTTGGGATCCTGACCAACCGGGACCTGCGTTTTGAAAGCGACCCTCGCAAAACAGTTGGGGCTGTAATGACCAAGGAGAACCTGATCATTGCCCCTGAAGGCACCGACCTTAAAAAGGCGGAGAAAATTTTGCAAAAACATAAGATTGAAAAATTACCGGTGGTTAGCAAATCAGGGAAACTGATTGGCTTGATCACCTACCGGGATATTCTTCAACTGCAGAGCTACCCCAATGCGGTGAAGGATGGCTATGGCCGGTTACTCGTAGGCGCCGGTGTAGGGATTACCGGGGATATGCTTGACCGGGTAGCTGCCCTTCATGCCACGGGGGTGGACGTGATCTGTCTGGATAGTGCGCATGGACATAGCAAGGGAGTGATCACAGCCCTGAAGAACGTGAAAAAGAACTTTAAGATCAATGTCATTGCCGGGAATGTAGGCACCGCTGCGGGCGCCAAAGCGCTTGCTGAAGCCGGTGCGGATGCGGTAAAAGTGGGGATTGGACCTGGTTCAATCTGCACCACGCGTATTGTAGCCGGTGCCGGTGTACCACAACTGACGGCTGTGATGGAAGCCTATTCCGTATTAAAGGATAAGAAAGTTCCGTTGATTGCCGATGGAGGCATTCGCTATACCGGGGATATGGTTAAAGCCCTGGCGGCAGGTGCCGATTGTGTGATGATGGGAAGCGTATTTGCGGGAACAGAGGAAAGTCCCGGGGAAACGATCATTTATGAAGGAAGAAAATTCAAATCCTACCGGGGCATGGGGTCCCTGGGGGCCATGGCCACCGGAAGCAGTGACCGTTATTTTCAGGATGTGGAAGACGATATTAAGAAATTTGTGCCGGAAGGAATTGAAGGCCGGGTAGCTTTCAAAGGAAGTTTGAAAGAGATCGTTTATCAATACGTAGGAGGTTTAAGGGCCGGAATGGGTTATTGTGGAGCATCCACGATAGAAGAACTCAAAAAAGCCAGTTTTGTTAAAATATCCAATGCCGGTGTTCGCGAAAGTCATGCCCACGATGTAGAGATTACCCGGGAAGCACCAAACTACAGCAGACGCTGATTGAAAGAAGAGTTAATTTGGAGATTTGGAAAATGGGGCAGATGTTTGGGCCTCAGTTTCTATGCGTTTTATCCTTACTACCATATGGCTAGTGCTGGGTCTGTCCCTGGCCGCACAACCGGATAGTTGCCGGTTGAAATTCAGTTTGCTTACCTGCTCACCCGGCGAAGAACTCTACTCGAGTTTTGGGCACAGCGCCATCCGGCTGGTGAATGAAGAGAATGGATCGGATTTGGTGTTTAACTACGGCACTTTTGACTTCAACGACCCCGATTTTTATACCAAGTTTACCAAGGGCAAACTCCTTTATTTTGTTTCGGTAGATAAATTCCCTGATTTTATGATGGAGTACCAGTATTTCCATCGGGGAGTGATTGAACAGGATCTTCGGCTAACCTGCGAAGAAAAACAAAAACTTCTCTATGCCTTGTATGAAAATGCGAGAGAAGAAAACAAATATTACCGGTACGATTTTAACTACGATAACTGTACCTCGCGGTTGCGTGATATGATCTGGAAAATGACGGCCTCCCGGCCCCAGGTGCCTCCGATCACGGAGAAAGGCGCCACATTCCGTACCCTTATCCATGAATACCTGGAAAGTGGAAAAAAGAACTGGTCAAAACTGGGCATTGATATTTTACTGGGCGCCCCGCTTGATAAGAAAGTAACAACGGAGGAAGCCATGTTTCTCCCGGATTACCTGATGAAAGGATTAGACAGTGGCCGGGTGGGTAGCCAGTCGTTAATTGTCGGAAAAAGGGAGTTACTACCCAATGGAATCAAGGCCGAGGCTCCTTCCCTATCCTTTGACCCTACCCCTGTATTTACTTTGCTCTTTATCATCTATCTACTCCCCCTGATTTCCAGAAAGGGACGATGGATAAAATGGATGGCCGTGATGGATGGTATCCTTTTTGGGGTAGTTGGGTTGATCGGGTTCCTATTACTGTTTATGTGGTTTGGTACTGACCATGCCATGTGCCGGAATAACTGGAACCTGGCCTGGGCATGGCCTACCCACCTGTTGATGGGCTTTTTTGTGATGAGTAAAAAAGCCTGGGTTAAAAATTATTTCCTGCTGGTTGCCTATTTATCGGTTATCCTGTTGCTGGGGTGGTTCTTTCTCCCCCAGGCCCTGAACCCGGCCTTATTACCTGTGGTTGCCTTATTGGGATTTCGGGCGTTCTGGATTGGAAAACTAAATGGGAACAATGGCAAATAAGCGCATAAAATATGATCAGGCGGAAATACATTACCAAGTGTTGGGGAATGGTTTCCCCCTCTTGCTGATCCATGGATTTGGAGAAAACAGTGATGTGTGGGATGGTATTCTTGACCCCTTATTAAACGATCATCAATTGATCATCCCCCAAATTCCGGGAAGCGGCCAGTCGGGCATGATCACCGACATGAGCATGGATGGCATGGCAGGCGCCATGAAAGCCATTCTCGACAATGAAGGCATATCAAAAACCATCCTCATCGGTCATAGCATGGGAGGATATATCACCATGGCCTTTGCGGAACTTTACCCCGATTACCTCAACGCCTATTGCCTGTTCCATTCCACCGCGTATGCGGATACAGAAGAAAAAAAGGCAACCCGGCGAAAAGGCATTCAGTTTATCCGGGACCATGGCGCTTTTGAATTTCTAAAGACCACCACTCCTAATCTTTTTTCCCAAAAAACCCGGGATGAAAACCCGGGATTGATCGAAAAACAAATCAGTGGGTTGGGCAACTTCACCGATGATTCACTCGTTACCTATTACGAATCGATGATCGGTCGGCCTGATCGCAGGGAAGTATTGAAAACCAGCAAAGTACCCGTTTTTTTTCTGGCTGGGAAATACGACAATGCCATTCCCCTGGAGGATGTCCTGGGGCAATGCCATCTGCCTGAATTATCGTATATTCATGTCCTTAACCAATCCGGACATATGGGAATGCTGGAAGAGCCGGTTGAATGTACCCAGGCATTGATAAACTTCCTGTCGCATCATACGGAATAGGCATCCCCAGGTCAGACCAGACCTATTTTAATGAGGAAGACCCTCTTATTTATATCGTTATTCTTTGTCGGCCTTACCGGCCTTAATGCGCGACATATTGCCGGTGGAGAGATTTTTTACCAATATATCGGCCCCGGGTCATTGGCAGGAACAAGCCAATACAAGATTACATTGCGTCTGTTCAGGGATTGTCAGTCCAGCGGCGCGCAATTGGACCCCCAGGTGAATATTGCTATATATTTAAAAAGCAATAACAATCCCGTTTCCGGCTCCCCCTTTACCGCCAGCATCGATCATATTGAAACGATACAACGCACCACCGGTTCTTTACCTTGTATCATCAATGAACCCCAGGTCTGTTACCAAATGGGATTTTATTACCTGAATATTACCCTGCCTGACAATGTGCAGGGTTATTGGGTAACCTTTCAACGTTGCTGCCGGGTGGACTTTATCAGTAACCTGAGCCAGCAAACCAGCGTTGGCGCCACCTATGTGGGTAGCATTGCCGGTACAAACCTGTTGGGGGGAGGAGTCAATTCCAGTCCACAGTTCAAGGTAAAGGATACCGCCCTGGTTTGCCAAAACCGAAGCTTTGTGCTCGATTTCTCCGCTACTGACCCCGATGGGGATTCCCTGAGTTATTATTTCTGCAATGCCTACGACGGAGGTTCGGAATCCACACCGGTGATCACCAATCCCGCCCCGCCCCCATATAACTCAGTGCCCTATGGCAATGGGTTCACGGCCGGGCTGCCATTGGGATTTGGAGTTTCAATAAACCCCAGAACTGGTATCATCACGGGTGTTGCTCCCGCCGCAGGATCCTATGTGATCGCGGTTTGTGTAGATGAATGGAGAAATGGACGGATCATCAATAACCACCGGAAGGATTTTATCCTGAAAATTGGTAACTGCGACTTTGTAGCGGCCCAATTACCGATAAGCATTTCCTCCTGTGACGGATTTACCGTTTCCTTTGAGAACCAAACGCCCACTTCCCTGATCAATTCCTGGGCCTGGGATTTTGGCGTTACCAGTATTGGCACCGATGTGTCGAACCTGGAAAAACCCACTTATACTTTCCCCGATACCGGACTCTACCGGGTTAAGTTAGTGGTAAACCCGGGTGATCCCTGCTCGGATTCCGCCTTTACCAATGTGGCGGTTTACCCCGGCTTTTTCCCTGGTTTTATAACCCAGGGCATTTGCTTTAGTAAACCCACCCGCTTTATCGATACCTCCAACACCCGCTATGGCTTTATCAGCAAGTGGCGATGGGATTTTGGAGAAACGACCGCCAACAACGATACTTCCTTATTGCAAAACCCGGTATATACTTATCCGACTATGGGAGTAAAACCGGTAACCTTTATTGTTGAAAGCAACAAGGGCTGTATCGATACCGTGATACAAAACGTCAGCATCATCGACAAGCCCCCGATCGTTTTACCATTCAGGGATACGCTTATTTGCAGTATCGATTCATTGCAAATACCAGCCGCAGCCCCGGGAGGTGGCGTGTTCTCCTGGTCGCCCAACTACAATATCATTAATGCCAACACTGCCACACCCACCGTTTTTCCTAAAATTACCACCTGGTACAAGGTAAGACTGGATGACAATGGTTGCTTGAATGATGATTCAGTGCGTGTCAGGGTAGTGGATTTTGTAACCTTAAACCTACGGGGGGATACCACGATTTGTGCCGGCGACCCCGTTCAGCTATTTGCGCAAACCGATGGCCTGCAATTTGCCTGGACACCTGCCAACACCCTTGACGATCCAACCATCCAAAACCCCATTGCCAGCCCGATCAATACCACAACCTACCAGGTAGTGGCTTCCATTGGCCGATGCAATGCCACGAGTGATGTTACCGTGTTTACCGTTCCATACCCTCTGGCCAATGCAGGACCTGATACCACCATCTGTTATGGCACCAGCGCCCTGCTCCATGGAACCGTCAATGCTGGCGCTACATTTAACTGGACTCCCGAAAGCAACCTCAGCAACCCAAGATCGCTATTTACGGTGGCCAGTCCGCCTGCAGCCAATGCCTACCCGTATGTATTAACTTCCTTTGAAACCAATGGCTGTCCAAAACCAGGACGGGATACTGTGATCGTAACCATGCTTCCGAAAGTAAATGCTTTTGCCGGAAGGGATACGGCCATTGTGGTAGGACAACCCCTTCAATTGGGCGCTACTGGTGGTGTTTCCTACTTCTGGTATCCACCCACCGGACTTAGCGCCACAGCCATTGAAAATCCGGTTGCCGTACATGATGGAAGTATTGACAGCATCCGTTATTGGGTACGGGTGATTGATGAAGTAGGTTGTACCGACTCGGCTACCCTGCTGGTAAAAATCTTTAAGGTCAACCCACAGATCTTTGTCCCCAGCGCTTTCACCCCCAATGGCGACGGACTCAACGACCTGGTGAAACCCATTGCAGTGGGTATTGAAAAGATCGAGTATTTCCGAATTTATAACCGCTGGGGTCAGCTTGTATTCACCACCACCATCAATGGAGAAGGTTGGGATGGCCGGATAAACGGAAAAGAACAAGGGACGAATACTTTTGTATGGTTGGTCAAAGCCGTTGACTATCTGGGCAACCCCGTCTTCCAAAAAGGAACAGTCACCCTCATCAAGTAGGATTCTCTTTTGTAAGTTTGCTGAAAGTCATTTTGTATGCCCGCTATTGCCCTAATTACTGGCGCTACTTCCGGATTTGGAAAGGCCATTGCCGAAAAATTTGCTTCCAAAGGTTATGATCTCATCCTTACCGGACGAAGAGGGCAGCTCCTTACTGAAGTGAGCCAGGCCATTGAAAAAAAGTACAATGTGGCTGTTCTGCCCCTGGTGTTTGATGTACAGCAAAAAGAAGCCGTAGATAAAGCCATCCATTCGCTGCCCCCGGAATGGGAAGCCATTGATGTATTGGTCAATAATGCGGGATTGGCCCTGGGACGCGATTTCTTTGATGAAGCCAGTCTTACAGATTGGGAAACCATGATCGATACCAATGTCAAAGGGCTCTTGTATGTATCCAAAGCAGTGATCCCGCTTTTCCAGAAACATAAAAAAGGACATATTATCAATATCGGATCAACGGCTGGAAAGGAAGTGTATGAAAAAGGGAATATCTATTGCGCGACCAAACACGCGGTGGATGCTATTTCCAAAGCCATGCGGATCGATCTGCTGAAAGACAGGATCAAGGTCACTGTGGTCCACCCCGGGGCTGCCGAAACGGAATTTTCCATCGTCCGGTTCAAGGGCAACCAGGAATTAGCGGATAAAGTATATGAAGGCTATACACCCCTTTATGCAGAAGATATTGCCGAAGTGGTTTATTATAGTACCACGCTTCCTCCGCATGTTTGCATCAACGATATGGTGGTGACCTGTACCAGCCAGGCAAATTCGTTTTATACTTACAAGGGTTAGGAATTTTCGAAAAGCTATTAACCATATTATTTTTTTCTCCCCCCTTGCATTTCCCAAAATAATAGCTTTACTTGTAAACCCTTACTACCCACAGATACCCTAATCCATCCCCTACTAAATATTTCCCTTTAGTCCCGTATTACCCCTTGGGAATTATACCCTTATACACATTTTCCGGAGTGAAAATTGCATGATTCATGATAATATCGGCTATATTTAACCCGTTATTCCAATACTATTTGAAGAACACCATGTTCAAGAATCCGTACACCTATATCCTTGGGTTAGCCCTCCTGCCCTTTTGGGGTCAGGCCCAGCAATATGCCAGCTCCGTCAGTTCCTCAGCCACCGTTAACAACGGCACCTGTGATTCAGGTATCTTGTCGCAGGTTGATAGTCTGAAAAAAATGTTTTCAGCCGATGGCTATGTCCTTTTGAAGGAAGCCTCCGTCAGCATGGAAAGCGAATACGAACTCCCTGTTATTGTTCCACTAAATGAAGGCAGCCTGTACCAATTCGTATTCATCGGTGAATACAGTTCCCGGTTGTATGAGGTCAGGATGTATGACTGGAATGAGCGCATGGTGGTATTCCAGCAAAAAAAATGGGGCGATGTGGATGGCAATATAATCTCCTATGCCTATCAGCCTAAATTCTCCGAATTTCACATGCTGAAGCCGGTTCAGGTAAACAAACAAAAAAAGAAAGGGCTTTGCGGGTATGTGATGATGTTCAAAAAAACCGGAGAAAGTCAGAAATAAATAAGAATTAAAGATAAAAGATAAGGTAACAGAAAACAGATGAACCATCCCATCTTTCAAGTTACTTTTTTATATACATTCTCTCTTCCCCCTCCTTACTGATTGAGTGAAATTGTCAATTGCACTCCGGCCCTTGTATTAGTAACCGGGGCGCTGGTGGCGATCTTGGGGATATTCTTGATCTGTTCGAAATACAGGGTGGCTCTTACGCGGCTGTTCACCACATAATCAATAGTTGGGTTAATGCGGACCACTTTCTGTCCGGCTGTACCAAATGCGGTATTCTGGTCAAGTTTGCTATTGGCGGTGGCATCATCCCTTACCCCTATATCCAGTTTAAAGGTCACATCATTATCCATTTTCATTTTCCCAATGCGACGTATCAGGGGCAATCCTTTCTTGCGGAAATCCGCGCCAATGGAGAATTCGGTGCTTCTTTGTTCTGCCAATTGATAATCCACCAGGCTCAAACTCAATTGCCTGGATTTCCGGTACTCCACCCTGGCCGATAATTGGTTGGTGAAGGTCATTTCCACCGAGAACATCGGTTCAAAACTTTCGCTGATCGTGATATTGGGGATCAGGAAGAAGGGCACATAGTTGCCCGTAAGCGTATCAATAAATTCGGGGAAGCCAAAGCGGAACCGGTCCTGGAAGAATAAGGCCGAAGCAAAATTATTCATGCTCAGCGTGCTGCGGTATCCATGACGCATGGTTACACTGTTAAACACCTTTTCTAAACCGGGAATACGGCTTAATCCATTATAAGTAATATTCCAGTTTGGTTTTGGCAATAATCCTTTAAAGGGATTGGCGCGAAGGTTATTGTTGGTGTTTTTGATGAGGCTGATGGACAGCGGATCCTTATTGGTATAAGCCCCCAGGAAAGCGGGGATCAAAACCTCCTGGGCATACCTTCCATATCCTTCGTAATACCCATCGGCATTCTGTCCATTACCTGTGGCATAAGGGTTAAGGTCTTTCAAGCGGGCCGACATGAGCAAACGGTTGGCCTCAAACTGCTTAAAGGTTTGGGAAACCACATTCGGGTCGAACTTGGTAAACAGGGTTTGGTAAGAAATATAACTGATGGAGAAACCACCGGCAGCATAAGGATTAAAGCGTTGAAGCGCCCCGGTACCATTGGATGTTGTGTCCTTATAGAGCTCGGAATAATTTTTATTAAAATCCCTCTTGATGGTGATATCAATATTCAGGTCACGTACCGGGCTAAGCTGGGCCGTGATTTCGAGTCTTTCATCATATCGCTGCTGGATCAGGGAGTTGAAAATGGGGTCATGGGTCAGCAGGTTCCGGTTCCCGGCTTTGTTGATCCAACTGGTATCAGGTTGCATTCCAAAGGCAAATCCCAACCCTGGATTGAGACCCCTCCAGTTCTGACCCAGGATACGGGTACTGTCGAGATAACCCGGCAATTCCGTACCGGCATTCTGGGAATATTGAATCTGAACCTGTTTAAGGGAAGTAGCGATTCCCACAAGCCCACGCACCATTCCCGGAATTTCACCTGGTTGTTTGGTGAGTTTGCGGATTTCGCGTTGGATCCGGCGGAGTTTTTTCTTGAGCTTCTTCTTTTCCTTCTTGGGCAATTTCACTTTCTCATTCTCCAATATCTGGGTGATGCTGTCGGCCCGTTTGGTGAGCTCATTAACCCTGGGGTCATCGCTTGCCTGGTTTGCCTGCTTATCGTTTCCAATGGCCCTTCGCAGGAACTTAGATTTATTATACAATTCCTCAAACCTGAACTCCGAGTTGAGGGTCTTGGTCTGGCTGTTGGTAATTGTATTACCAAGGTTTCGCGCCAACAGGGAAGCCCCGATCCAATCATAGCCTGTTTTATAACTAACCCGGGTGGAGGTCCAGTCAAGCAAGGGAATCTTGCTTAAAGGCAATGTATAGGATACCGTTGCTTCATGGTGGTAACGGGTATTCCTTCCCCCTTTAAAGAAATTGCTTCTGACAGAATCTTTCTTCTCTTTGGTATCAATTCGTCCAGCCGGTTCATCGATCCGCGCGTTATTGGTGGCGCTGAAATCGATATTGAGGGAACTCGTCAGATCCCAGCGAAGAATATAAAAACGATCAAACGTAAAGTACTTGTCATAGGTCTCCGGTATCTGATAAGGTCCGCCACTGACATTTCGTGGGCGTAGGGCGCCAAACTGCCTGAACACATCGGCCTTTACAGACATTTGTGACGGAGCGAGATTAAAGTTGAAATCACGTATAAGATTCAGCCACTTCGATTGGGATTTAAACAGGTTGCGGAAAGGCTCAATCTTTTTGGGCTGGGGGGCA
Organism: Chitinophagaceae bacterium; assembly: GCA_041916555.1. Classification (GTDB taxonomy): domain Bacteria; phylum Bacteroidota; class Bacteroidia; order Chitinophagales; family Chitinophagaceae; genus SpSt-398. The sequence continues at coordinate 52,218 of JAYRZH010000011.1, forward strand.
AAGTTATAAGCCAATGCTCCCCTGGTACGCCTGATCTCCTCATTTTCCACCAATGGATTATGGGAAAGTGTACTGGTATGGGAGAAATTAAAGTCCAGGTTGGATATGTCCCAGATCTTTGGCCGACGGTCACCCGTGCGGTTCTTTTTTACATTGGTCAGGTTGATAGTCTTGATGGTGGTAACATCAATCGCATTGGTTTTGATGGAATCCCAGCGGTCTTTGGGATTATTATCCAGCACCTGTTTCAAGGTAAGGTCAAGGGCGTAAGGATCGTATTCGGGCAGCCTGGTGGTCCGGCTGATACTGGCATATACAGGTATCTGGATAGCCGCGTTTCGCGGAAGGAGTTTACCCAGGTCAAGGTTAGTGGATATATCAAATTGCCTGAAATCTTCCCGGCTGCGCTCATTTACTTTTTGCTCGATAGTACCAAAACCGGCGCTCCGGGCTGTTCCCGACACACTAATATTACCCAGGTCGGCAAGGGTAATATCCACCCTTCCGGTAGCCGCCCAGCCACCCTTTTCATCCAATTGGGATAACCGGAGTTCGTTAAACCATACCTCGGTACAGACATTCTCCCGTTTGGCGTTTTGTACCGCCATCAGCACCACGCTCAGTTCACCCAGGTTGGGGTTACCGATCATGCCAAAGGTCATGCCATCGATGGTGGTGGAATAATAATCCGAATTGGATATCCCCGCCTTATCACGGGCCAGTTTCAGATCAGTAAGCCGGGAAATATCAAAATCCATGTTATTACTGATCGGCCATATCGCCAGGGAGTCTGTTGCCCCAAATTGAGTAAGTTTCAACGGCACTTTCACTTCATAATAGTTGCTAACGGCATCGGTACCGATACGCAATACGGCGTTCATGTCTCCGTCATTCAATTGCGGGCCACCCTGTACTTCTTCGGCATGGACAAACATTTGCATTCTTCCATACTGGCGAAGGTCCAGGTCAAAATTCCTGAACACGCCACGAGCCTTATTCTTTTCAAGGTCGCAAACCTTCAGGCTGATGGATTGCTCGTTCAGGTATAGCTGTACGTTGTTATTGCTAAGTTGCTGCTGTCTTTCAATGCCAGGAGGAATAACATATTTAATCGGCTGGCGCTGGTCATTCTCTTCAAGGTTTACAGCCAGCACTTCCACGTTGGAAGGGTCATTGGCGGCAAGCACCTTGTAACTACCCGTTGAATCGATTTCGTAATCAAAACGGCGCCATTGGTTACGGATCAATTCCAGCTTTCCAAATCGCATCACAACGGTATCTTCAAAACCGGTCAGAAACATACGAATAAACCGGATGGATTTGAAGTCGGGGATATTACCCACTTTGTCCTGGTATTCTTTGATCGGTATGCGGAACAGGTACCAGTTCTCGGTAAGTTGCTGACCATTGACCAGGTCAACGGTAACCTGCCGTTTGTCGGTTATGAAATTGGTCCCCCGCAGCATGTTTGGTTGAATATCCACGCGATATTGGAAATACTCTTCATTTTCATTAAGCGTGTTGTCGCGGTTTAATTCTTCCTGATCAGGATAAAGGGTAAAGGCACTGATGAATTGTGAGTTACCCGAGGCTACCGGGGAGTTGCCATGCGGATTGTTAATATTTTTATAGCGGGCCAGGATGCCATCATTAACCGTAAAACTTTCATCCCTGTAATACCTGAAATTATCCGTGGAGGGGTCGTTCAGCGCGTTTTGGTAAACCGCTGAACCGGCGCCAAAATTGGCAAGCAGGTTATTCAGGTAAGTGGCAAACTTTGCCTGCTCATCCTGATCGGTTAATCCATCGTAGCCCACATCCTGAAAGGGTCTGTCCTGTGGATCGTTGCTAAAGGCATTGGTCACCTGAATGGGGTTTCTGGGAACGCGCCCCCAAACGGTTTCATCCGTTGGCGTGGACTGGTTGCTGGGGGCGGGAAGTCCATTTTCATATTGGCGCTTACCATCGCGAAGCACATCTTCCGAAATATTCCCCAGTTGAAAATAAAGTTGGCCACCGGTGGCGCTGGACCTATTGGTAAATGGATCCTTTAACCAGAATTCGATGAATTCAATATTACCTGTTTCAAAATCCGTCTGATCGATATTCCGCATAATACCACCCCAGGCATTTCTTGGATTAACCAGACGGCCGGAGGCATCGATGCGACCAGGACGGTACTCAAAGTTATAAGGTCCTTTCTCTCTTGGGTAATAGGCGATATCAAAGGTGGTCAGAAGTCCCTGCCCATAATCATTATAACGCTGGGGAAACACTTCCTTTTGAAGCACCTGTCTTACTTCAGGTCTCGACAATTCATCCAGGTTCTTCTGTAATGGGTTATTTGAGTTCCGGGCCTCCTGCAATACGGTTTCGATATTATACCAGGCGATCTTGGCGCGGTTGTATCCGTAAGAAAGGTCATTGTTCAGCAGGGCCTCGGGGAAAAGTTCATTTCCATTGACATCCACCGCGTGTTGCGGGGTGGAGGCAAGGGTCCAGTTGATCAGCGGGAAACGCAGATCGATACTGTTACGGGTTCCTTCAAAGTCATCTATCCAGATCACTCCCTTATCTCCTTTCCCGATCTGCTTGGCATGGCCGGGTTTTAACCAGGCGGCTTCTCCATAGGCGGTAATAGAAGACATGGCGCGCGTGGAATAGAATGGCAGTTTATCCAGCCATTTGGAAAGACGCGGAACTTCCGCGCGGTAATCAAAGTCCAGCCCGAACATGGTGTTCCTTACTGGGTCATCACCATAGCCTTGTTTAATAAAAAAGGGTCGTTCCCCTACCCTGACCACCGTGGCCCCCAGGGAAAAGTTTTTATTCAATAAGTAATCAAACCGGGTGGCCATAAAGTTCTTGGTCTGCATGCCAAACAACGCGTTGTTCTCATACTGAACATCCACGGGCAAACCTGAGTTGATGATGGCCTGGTTGATGATCTTCAGGGTTCCAAAGTCGTAGTTGATCTCATAGTCCACATTTTCCCTCAATACCTGTCCACCTGCCGTTACGGTAACCGAACCACGGGGAATGTTTATCCCAAGCTGATAGTCGGTCTGCGAAACAGATTTTGACTTACCGGTGATTTTAAACCGGTTCAGGTTGGCAAAGGTTGAGGCTATTGCGCGGATGGTATCGTACAGTGTGTAGTAGATTTATTTATACCGCAG
>JAYRZH010000012.1:0-16808 GCA_041916555.1 Chitinophagaceae bacterium
CGCAGAGAAGTATCGCCCAAGAACTGAACATCTCCCGCAACACGATTGCCCGCTACAAAGAAGCCTTTGCCGGCAGTTCCCTTTCCTACGGCGAGCTGCTTGACCTCGATGATCACACCCTCAGTGAGATCGTCTATCCCGGGGTTAGTAAACCAAATCCGGAACCCCCATCCAATGAACTTCGGATCGCTGATTTTGAGGCCCGCCGCACCCACTTTCTAAAAGAACTGAACAGGACCGGGGTCAACAAGAAAATCCTCTGGCAGGAGTATCGAAGCGAGTTTCCCGGTGACTTTGGCTACACCCAGTTCTGTGAACGGCTCAGCCGCTTTCAAAAAACAGCGGATGTCTCCATGCGCATCGAGTATAAACCGGCTGATACCATGATGATCGATTTTGCCGGTGATAAACTCTACTATCCCGATCCTGGGAACAAAGAATTAATTACCTGTCCCGTACTGGTCTGTGTGCTTCCCTTTAGTGGTTACAGTTATGTGGAAGCTTTACCCAATGCCTCTTTGGTGCAACTGGTCAAGGCCCTCAATAACTGTCTGCGGTTCTTTGGTGGCTCCCCCTTGAATCTGATCACCGACAACATGCGGCAGATGGTTACCCGAAGCTGCCGCTATGAACCCCTTTTCACCGACCTGGTCCTGGCCTGGGCCCAGCACAATAATATCCATCTTAAAGCCGCCCGGGTCCGCAGTCCCCCGCGATAAAGCCCATGTCGAGAACGAGGTCAGGATCACCTATAGCCGCATCTATGCCCCCATGCGTAACAAGGTCTTTCACTCCCTGGACGAACTCAATGCCGCCATCCGCAGGCATCTGGCCCGCCCAGTACATGGAACGCATGATCGACAGCCGGCCCATAAAGGAACAAGCCTACCTGGGATGTATCGGTATCCTGAGGCTTGCCGCCCGGCACAGTGACCAGCGCGTGGAAGCAGCCTGTGAACTGGCCCTAAAAAGTAATAGCACCACCTACAGAACCATTGCAAACATCCTGCTTCACCACCGCGATCTGATTACCGGCGCCGAGAAGAAAAAACCCTTTCAACTCCCCCTGCACGAGAACCTGCGGGGAAGCGAGGCTTTCTCCTGATCCCCATTTTTAACCCTTACACAGGTACCCCCGCCTGCGGCGGGGTACCTGTCTTATTCAACAAACAAAGAACCATGAACACAAGACATACACTCGAACAACTCAAAGAACTTAAACTTTACGGCATGGCCGGATGCTATGAGACCATCCTCAACCAGTCCGCAGAAAAACAACCTGATGCCCATACCCTCATTGCCATGCTTAACGAGGCCGAGGCCGTGCACCGCATCCACCAGCGTACCAATCTCTATCTGCGACTCGCTAAACTCCGCTATTCTGTACTGCCCGAACAGATCCATTGCAGCCGCGAGCGGGACCTGACCAAAGAACAACTGCAGCTACTCAGTGAGACTGCCTTTATCGACAACGCCGAGAACATTCTCATCACCGGCGCTACCGGATGCGGTAAGTCCTATCTCGCCTGCGCCCTCGGGCGACAAGCCTGCATCAACGGGTTTAAAACCCTCTTTTATCCCATGAGCCGCTTTATCGAACTGATCGCTACCGCTAAACTCGAGGGCACCTATGAAAAACTTTTTACATCCCTTATTAAAATACCACTCCTCATCCTGGATGATTTTGGCCTCCAGCCCCTGGATATCCATATCAAGCTCGCCCTCTTCAATATCCTCGAAGGCCGGTACAAAAAGTACCCCGTTATCATCACCTCCCAACTCCCGGTCAAAGACTGGCATACCTATATCAATGAACCCACCATCGCCGATGCCATCCTTGACAGATTTACAGCCTCTGACCACCGCATCGAACTCAAAGGTGAGTCCTTACGAAAACTATAATCATCAACTATCCTTATCTTCATCCCAAAATTCATCAGCTCTTTTATTTACTTTTTTCATCGCTCAACCAATGGCTCTCTTCATACCGAATTGGGTGGCTCAACGACTCCGAAATATTCACCTTACTTTGCACAGATGAAATTGAAATAAGATTTTTTATAAAATTTAAAAGCCAGCTATCTCTTAGAAATAGTTGGCTTTTTTGTTTGGTTGATTACTACTCCCAGTGTTCTTCTTTTTTACAACGTTCTATTTCCTGCATTGTGCCGATTGAATCTTTTGCCATTTTATCATTCCACATCTTGCATACTTTGCAATCTTTACCGCAATTACCAGCGGGATCGAGGGGGTAGCCGGTGGTGGTGGATTTTAGGCGGGCGGGGATGCCTTGTGTCATCCAGATGGGGGCGGGTGCGGATTTGAGGTAGTGGTTGAAGAATTGGGTCATGCGAATAGTTAAATCTTTCATATCACCAGTTTGATAAACAGTATGAGTTCCATAATCATATTGTAGCATCCATACTTTTTTACCTAAACGTCGTAATGCGTTGAACCATTCTACTCCTTGCGACCATGAAACAGCCCCATCATTTTTATTATGCGTAATCAGCAAAGGAGTTTGAACTTTATCAGCCTTATAAATCGGTGAGTTTTTGAAATACAAGCTCATTTTCTCCCATGGACTACTGCCAAGACGGCCCTGAGCAATTTCATAATAAAACTGATTGCTAAGACCATATCCTCTTAATTCACCATAATTGCTAAGCAAATTTGCAGTTCCTGCATTTTCTGCTGCTGCCGCAAACATTTTTGTACTTGATATAAGATAGTTTACCCCATACCCACCAAAACTGTGACCCTGAATGCCAATCTTAGTACTATCAATCCATGGTATTCTGAATAACTTTCTACATCCCGTAATAACTGAATTGTAAATACTGTTTCCAACTTCTCCTATTTCATAATTAACATCAGGAATAAAGACTACATAACCATTACTTACAAAATAAGGTATATCAATATTGTGGCCTGTGGCTTTTGGCTCAATATATTTATTAATACCATCCGATAACTTCTCATAGAAATTAACAATAACAGGGTGTTTTTTTAATGTATCAAGGTTTTCTGGTCTATATAAAACGCCGGACAATTTAGAGCCTTCAGGCGTTTTCCAATTTATTAACTGAGCAACTATCCAATTAAATTTTCTTTCGGGATAAACATTTGTCAGAGGATGATAAAATTTGAATTCCTTTGTGAAGAAAAAATTGGGAGACTCTGTTGCACTCATACGCCTTACAATCCAAACATTAGAATTTTTGGCTTTTATCGGTTTAAAAGGCTCAGGAATTTGGTTGTAAGGTGGTGATTGGGATTGAAAATGGCAAAAGTTGTAAGGACCTAGAGATAATTCTTCAGGAGAATTTCTTGAACCAACAGTTGAAAAACTGAAGCCATTGAACTTATCAACTTTGGAAAATGCAGATAGTAACACTTTTTGAGCACATTTCACACTAGCAATATAATCCCATCGACCGGTCCCATCAACCAGACGAAACTTTATTTTCCTTTTTCTTCCGAAACCATTTGTGATATTTATCGGAAGTTTTTTGCCATCAAGATCAAGTTGCCATAAATCATAATCATCATAAATTAAAACTGTTTCATCATTTTCTACCCATGCGGCAATACCAACAGGAGGTGGTGGATATGGCTGATCAGAATAATCGCTATTCCCAAATGATACAGGGACAGAGTGGGTTAGACTTATTGTGACTCCCGTCTTAATGTTATAACTTGAGTACAACCTCTTTTCACAGTCATAATTTAAAACATAATTCTCCGAAGGGCTAATCGCAAATCTGTCATTTGTATATTTTATATTCTTCTTTAACAATTTTCTTTCTCCACTTCTAAGATCTACCAGATAGACAGAAACTTTAGCTTCTGAAATCCATTGGGATTCTTCAACGTGGCCTGGAAAATAATTAACTATCACAAAATTGCCAGTCACGTTGAGGCGTTCATTTATATATTCATTCTCATTTTCTAAGCGAATAACCCTATTCTTATCAAGCATGACGACAGCCTGACATGCCTTACTTTTGTTCATATCAAGCAATTGCTCAGACTGCAACTTTAAATCCTTATACCCCCACACATCTACTTTTGTACTTGTTATCCTTTGAGTAATAGTATCCTTTTCTTTCAATTTTATAAATAATCTATTCTCCTTCTCACTGAAAGAAGTTATTTCTTCAAGTTCCAACCCTATGTCAATACCTTGAGTATAATTAGTTGCTAGCAAAACTGGTCTTTCTGTACCAATCTTATAATACCAAAATGCTTTTTCGATCTGATCGTCAACTTTATTGCTTACACTAAAAGCAAGTTGAGTGCCACCAGTATTTAATACAATGTTACCTGCATTATCACCTTCCCAAATGAGAGCGGGCTTGCCATCAGAAACTTCTGCCCAATACAACTCTTGAATGACTTTATCCTCTTTTTTTGATTTCTTTGTAAATACAATGATATTGCCATTCTTACTTAACCAGTACTCCTCTACCCCTTTGATTGAATATTGAACATCTGTCTTAACATTGCGCAATACCAATTCCTTCTCAGCATTATTAAGCGAATAAGCTAACCACTCATTAGTCCCCTGAGTAAAAAGATGGAATGAACGAACATTGGATATATACTCAATTGAAGAACTTCCCAATGTTATAAGAAACAGACTATCCTTCTTTTTAAAAATGGCTTTACGGCTATCATCCGTGAATGAAGCATTTTGAGAACCAATGAAATCCATTTTCCAACTATCCTCTATGGATCTAAAAACCAAAGTTTGGCTTTTCAAAGGCTGGTTGACGATACTGTATAAAAAATAATTTCCATCATTGCTAATAGCCGGATTTGAAACTGATGGCCAATTTCCAAAAACAGATGTGTCAATTATAGGCTTCTGAGCAAAGTTCTCCTGTGTAAAAAATATAACTATGAAAACAATGAACATTTGTTTCATATAAACTATCTATTAGACCAGGTAGGGATTCCCTGTTTCATTTTTTCTAATCTTTTACTATTATCCTTGAAACTTGCATGTTCAGGGTTTATCGATTTTTCCTGCCAACTAATTGCTTCCTGTTTTCTTCCTAATTTATAAAGCAGATTAGCGTAGGTGTCCAGGCTATAGTAATACAACATATCAGTTTCATTTTGCAATTTCACTATGTGATCCATCCAAGAAACTGCAGTTACCAAGTCCTTTTTATCAGTAGCATATTCGAAAATGGACCAAGCACATTCATTAATAAACCAAATGTTGTTCATCTCGTCGGAACCTTTGACCCAAATCAGCATACTTTTTACATACTTTACCCAATCCTGCTTAGAATAGTAGAATCTTACTTTGGCAAACGCTATAACTCTTTTTGCATATTGGGATTTATATTTCTTGCTTATTGAGAAATATAAGTTCTCCCATTCCGGAATGTATGTATTTGATTTCGCTGCCTTTTCCAATACAGGGTCAATGTCTTCTTTCTTAATAATATCCTCAATCAACAATCTAGCAAAGTGCTTACTTACAAGTTGCTTCTCATTTGCCATGAGTTTATCTATTTTCTTTTCATGACGATAGAATATTTCAAATCCAGGATCATTTGAGCTTGTCGTAAATTTTTGAATTAATTCAATAACGCTTTTGACAAGAATTTCTTTTTTGGTCAGTTTTTGTATATACTTAGACACAACAGACTTTGCTTTGACGTTTTTAGGGAACTTTCCTAAAAACTGAAGATCATCCGTTGTTAATAAACCATTTTCATTGAACGTATTCAAAATTTCTGTAGCCATAGTCTCTGCAAGAGAGTCTTCTCCAAATACTTTTGCATATAGTGCTAATTGTCGAACAACTGAACTATCTCTCTTTCCATTCTTGTACGCATCCAACAAACTATAGTATTGCTTTTGAGGATTAAGAGCGTCAATACCTAGTTGTATAAATCCATTCTCCTCTAACCCCCCACTGTACTTATGTAATAATTTAGCTTCCGGAGATAAATAAAGAAACGTGGGATAAGCATGTATTTGATATTCACTTTCAATTAAGTCAGCATCAGCATACCATTTTTTTACATACTCACCATCATTTTTGGAAGTATCCATTTGCGCTTTAACAGAAATGAATTTATCGTTATAAAAATCACCTACGTTTTTTAGTGGGTAAACATTCTTTTCCATTGCCTTGCAAGGTGCACACCATGTTGTATAACAATCGACAAAGATGTATTTGTTTTCTGTCTTAGCTTTCTGCTTTATTTGTTCCCATGTTAATCCTTGTTCAAATTTTATTCCTTGTGACATTGAGAGTAATGGAAACAAAAGAAATAATGACAATAGCTTCTTCATAATTAATTTTTTAGTATAGCCCCGCAGTTGTTGGTGATAACACCGAACAACGGCGGCGCTCCCTGCTCCTTTTACGGTAATGGGACGAGTGTGATGTTTAGGGTTTTCATTGTTCCGGTTTGGATTTCGATACCGGTGAGTTGTAAGTCCTGATAACCGGGACAGGTGATGATGATAGTGTATGTGCCTGCGGCGACGGCTTCAATTTTATATTTACTGTTTTCATCGGTTGTTGTTTCATGATCTGTTCCGAAGATTTTGATAGTTGCGAAGACTCCATTTGGTAACGGCAACCCTGTTACACTATCTTTTGCTGTGCCCCGAATGCCTGCAATGCCGGGACCGGTTACGGTTAATAATACCTGGTCGAATGTATATAGATGGCGTTTTGCTTCGTTGGTTTTAAATATCAATTGACCATCTGCACATGCTTTACTTACTTCTTCGAAGATGTTATTGTTCGCTTCTATTTTTGTTTGCGTTTCGATCTCGCTGTTTTGCTCTGCATTAAAGAATGCTTGATTGATTGAATTTTCGTGAAAGGTTTGGTAATAGCTGTCCGCAGTAGTTGATACTACGGACAGCTGTCCAGTGTGACACAAGTCAGAGACTTGCGCCTACGGAAGACTAATTAATTGTAGCCCGGATTTTGAGCAATACCTGGATTCGCGATAATGTCGCCAGAAGGGATAGGATAAAGTTGCCAGTTTGTATTCCAAGTTCCTCCTTTTTGCGGCGTTACAACACTCATTACTGCATCAACCTTTCCAGTTCGTTTTAAATCGAGCCAACGATGTCCCCACTCGGTAAACAACTCAACTTGCCTTTCATGAAGAATAACATCCAATAAAGCAGATTGTCCGATAGTCGGATTTGAAACAGAAATTAAAGACAGGTTAGCTCGCTGCCTTATTGTATCTAAATCGTCAATAGCACCTGTCAAATTGTTCTGCTTTGCTCTTGCCTCTGCACGAATTAAAAACTGCTCTGCAACTCTAAATACCATATGATACTCATCAACAGCCAATCCCGATACAGCATTTTTGTATTTATAGGGATATGAATAAGCAACAGAATTAAAAGTCGTGTCACGAATCCATGAAGATCTCCGATTATCACCAACTTCAAAAGCACTAATTAAATGACTACTCAGAAAAACAGGTTTACTACTATTCGGAGCTGCATTTAGAACAAATGTTACTGCATCCTCGGTATTCCATCCGCTGTTTACAGGTTGCAATTGCCATATTGCTTCCTTATTTCCTAAACTTGCCTTGAGAAAAGCTCCGTTCAAAGTACTTAAAGCAAACAAGGACGAATTATTGATTATTAATGAAGCTTGTGCCTCGGCATTTGCCCAATCACCAGTAAATAAGTATACACGAGCCAATAATGCGGTGGCCGCCCAACTAGTCGGTCTTATTCTTTCGTTTGAATTACCAAGCAGTGTATTACTTAAATAACTATTGCTAAGTAATTGCTGCGCTTCTTTAAGATCGGAAATAATTTGCTGATAAACATTTGCTTTGGGAGTACGTAACAAGACTGCGTTAGCTCTATAATCGCTAGTCATTACTAATGGTACGTCGCCATAAAAGTTAACCAAGTAAAAATGACCAAAAGCTCGCATAAATTTAGCTTCACCTTCAAGTTGCTTTTTAACAGCAGGAGTTAAGGTGGTAGTTTTCGAAAGGCCTTCAAGTGTTAAATTGACTGTCTGCAAATACTGGTATAATGTTTCCCAAAATGTTTCAGTAGAAAGATTCTGCAATCGATTTGTATAAAACCTAACAAGTCTACCGTTGCTATTTGAACTGCCTCCCAGTAGTCCCAATTCGTCAGCTGAAAGACCAGAGGATAATGAAATCCCGAGAATGCTACCTGGAGACAGTAGTTGTCCTGAACTTATACGAGTATATAGCCCGGTTACTACAGAAATAGCTGTTGCATCATTTGCGAATACATTATCGCTGCTGATAAATGTAGGAGGAGCTTCAATTTCTACTACTTTTTTGCATGAACAAAAAGTTAAACAAAATATGCAACCAAGTATAAAGAGATATTTATAAATTTTCATAATCGAATATTTTAAAAGGTAATTTGAATGCCACCAGTTATCATTCTCAAAGGCGGTAAAGAAGAAGAACTTCTGGTTTCTGGATCCAATCCGATGTATTTTGATATAGTGAAGAGGTTTTGCCCTAAAACAAAAAGTTTAATGCTCTTTGAACGAATCTTTTGAGATACTTCTAAAGGAAGCTGCCACGACAGAGATAGGTTCTTCAATCGAATGAATGAAGCATCCATAAACATTTGGTCACTATTTACAGCTGCATTATTTATAATACTATTAAGACTGAAGTTTGAACTGTACTTCATTACGTTAGCAGAATCTCCAGGTTTTTTCCATCTATCTATTACATATGTTGGCTGTTGTATGCCCCTTCCAGGTATAGATATATATAAATAGTTGTTCCCTTTTTGTTTCACAAACTGAAATAAGAAGTCTAATTGAAAGTTCTTATACTTAAAACTATTAGAGAATCCTCCAAAGTATTTGGGGTTTGGATCAGTTGCAGTTTCCAGATCTTTTGAAAAATCCGGAGTATTTGTTACACCACCACCTGTCTTGGCGAATTGGTAAAGACCTGTAGTAGAATTAACTCCTGCAAAATGGAAAACATATCTTGTCCCAAGAGGCTGCCCCACTAACTTGTTATAAAATGCCGGCATACCAGGTGCAACGGAAATAAGTTTGTTTCGATTTATTGTGAGATTGATATTAGATGACCACTCAAAATCTTTCGATTTTAAGTTCAAAGTATTTAATTGGAATTCCCAACCTTTGTTTTGAACTAACGCATCTAAGTTTTTATTGATGCTGGTAAACCCAGTAACAGATGGCAACGAAAAGCTTGTTAATTGGTTTGACGAACGATTTCTATAGAAACTGGCACTCGCATAAATTCGATCTTTAAAGAAGCCTAACTCTAACCCTATTTCTAATTTCCTTGACTCTTCCCATGCTAAATCAGGAGTATATAGCCTTGTTGGTTGCAAACCGATAATTCCTGAATATGGATTTCCTGCATTGATTGAAGAATACAAATCCAGAAAACTATAATCTCCAATTTGATCACTACCTGTCGTTCCATAACTACCTCTTATTTTTCCAAAGCTTAAAAATGAAAGATTCTTTTGTATAAAATTTTCGCTAGAAAAAATCCAGGCTGAACCAACCGCCCAAAAGTTATGAAATTGACTAGCCGGACCAAACCTGCTAGTGCCATCACGCCTAGCACTTACATTTAGAAGTAACTTATCGCGCCAGCTATAATTAAAACGACCAAAGAGAGCACTGTACTTATATAAAGAGTAACTGGAAGAAAACACTCCTACAACAGGTGCTGATCTTGCATCCTCTAATAATAAATCACTGTTAAAGCCGCTACCTTGAACTCCTAGACCTTTGCTTTAATTTATTTGTATTTTTGACCCTTCAAGTATTGAATAGTTGCCAATGCTTGAAACTGTATTATAAGAAAGCTGAGGTTCAATAATCCAAGATGTACTATGATTATTGACGAACCGAGATGTCCTTAAATTATTACCAAAGTTTACCCATTGACTTGGGTCTTTTGATGTACTAGGATCAACACTAGATTCATTAGTCTGTGTATTAACAAAACCAAAACTGCTCTTAAACTCCAGCCCTCTTAAAATTTGATAGCTTGCGACTGCATTACTCACCAAGTTGTAGGTTGTGCTGTTATATTTTTTCAATAAATATGTCAATGGGTTACTCCAAGTTCCAGCTCCAGAATTATCCGGTGCCCAATTTAAAGTACCATCAGGTTTATATATGGCTGGCGAATTTGGTGCTAGTACTACCGCTTGGGAAGTAAGATCCTGCGCCATCAAACGATTATTATCAACCATATAATTTGCAGTAATCAACAATTTAAACTTTTCATTTAAAGACTTATTATGAAGACTAAAATGCAATGCATTCTTTTGATCATTTAAATCCCCAGGAAATACAGTTGTCTCCTTATGATAATTTGCACCCACTGAGTATTGCGTCGTACTGTTACCTCCCGAAATTGATAATTGAACATTATTATAGTTTGCTGTTCCCCCAATTAGCTCCTTTTGCCAATCGGTATATCTAGTCGAATCCCAAACACCATTTATATCATATGCAAAGGCATTAGGTGTAAGCCCATCATTTCTAAATGCCTCACGTCGCATTTCAACATATTGCTGGGTATTTAACAATTTTAATCTTCTATCAACCTTACCCCAGCCAGTTTGCATAGATAACTCGACTTTTATAGGACCTTGTTTACCCTTTTTAGTAGTTATCAATACGACACCGTTTGCACCTCTTGAACCATAGATGGCAGTTGCGTCAGCATCTTTTAAAACATCAATACTTTCAATGTCTAATGGATTTAAATAACTCAACGGATTCCCAAATAAGCCTCCAACGTTTGACCCTGAACTGCCTAAGATGGTTCCAAGATTATTTAAGTTTTGCGACGAAAACGGAACACCGTCAATTACATAAAGAGGATCATTTCCATTATTAATACTATTTTGACCACGGATTCTTACTGTTACTCCACTTCCAGGTACTCCTGAACTTTGCGTGATTTGCATACCCGGTACTCTTCCTTGTAATGCGAGCAATGAATTTGTTACTGGTTGTTTTTCTATATCAGCAGATTTCACTGTACTAATATTAGATGTACTTAATCTTTTTGTGTTTGTACGATAAGCTTCAATTTGTATAACATCAAGCGGAGAGATTTTAATGCGGGCGGTGATGGTGGCGGTGCCGGAGCGAAAGCTGATGTTTGGTCCTTCGGCTCCGCTCAGGATGACAGCGGCGGGGATGGAGAGGGTTTCGATGTTGGTGGCGGAGATGATTAAGGTTGCCTTGTCATCGATTCCTTTTAGTTCGAAGTAGCCTTCGCTGTTGCTGGTGGTTCCAACCGTAGTTCCTTTTACCGTGATAGAGGCCTGGACTGGTTCTCCTAAATCGTTGATAATGCGCCCCTTAATATCGACTGGAGGTAGCGCTTCGACGGGGCTCAGGGCGACAGGCCCGTCCTTCAGGGTGGCAGGTCTGCGGCTGATCACAATCGCATTGTTTTCAATGCTAAATCCAAGCGGCTGGCCCTTGAGGCAGGCGGCGAGGGCCTCTTCCAGGTCCGCATCCCGCAGCTCCACGCTGACGGGTTTGCTTTCTTTGAGCATTTGTTTGGTGAACAGAAAATCGTAACCGGTCTGTTGCTGGATGCTGCGGAATACTTTTTCCAGCGGGGCATCTTTTACAGCCAGCGTGACCCGCTGGGAATGACCGGTAGCTGCTGCGCTGAGGCAGGCGGCGAGAATTAAAACAGAAAGAAGTTTCATAATTCTCAGGGTTTGAGCAGTCAGTAGTGTGCGCCGCCTGGCGGGCACAGCATTGGTGAAATCCATACCTTTACAGTGTTTGGGTTTAAGAATAAGTGATTCCAGAAGTTTTATTTATTCCTGGTGAACCCGGACGCCGCCGTCCCGATTGCCTTCGGGGCGGTTTTGTATATCGGGCTCACCCGCTTCCCCGCCTTCCGGCGGGGATAAGAGCTAGTTGGTTTTCTGTACGGTAATCGTTCTTCCTTCCATCCTGAACCGGACGGTCTTCGTCCGGGCAAGCATATCTAATATGGCGGATATATTTTCATAACGGGAACGGGATATGACGCCGACAAACTCATCGGTGGGAACGGCGCCTTCGTATTGCACCGTTACATCATACCAGCGGGCGAGCTGCCGCATTATCGACTGTATATTGTCCCCGGAAAAAATGAATTTATTATTCTTCCAGGCCATGACCTGCTCTAGATCCACCCGGCTGTCGGTGGCCAGTTGCCCGTTGTCAGTGACCCTGGCCTGCTCACCAGGTCTGATCACAGTGGACCGTCGACCGTCGTCTGTGGACACTTTAACCGAACCTTCCAGCAGTGTCACCTTTATATCCTGCTCATCATCATAGGCATTCACGTTGAAGTGGGTACCGAGTACTTCAACTTCGGCCCCCCTACCCCCCGAAGGGGGCATAGTGGAGACGATAAAGGGTTTTGTTTTGTCATGGGCAATTTCAAAATAGGCTTCGCCAGAGATCTCGACTTTTCTATTTCCCACAAAGGGCACAAAGGACACGGGGTAGGTGATGGAGGAGCCGGCGTTGAGCCAGACATGGGAGCCGTCGGATAAGGTGAGGTCAATGACGCGGGAGCCGCGGGGGTTAATGAGTGTGTTTACCTCATCCCCCAACCCATTCTCCACAAGTGGAGAAGGGGAGTTTGATTCCGCAGATTGATAAATTATTCGCCCATCGGAAAGCTTAATGAGCTTTACACCACTTTGATCAGCCAATAATCCGTTTTGTAAACTATCCAATGAAACCGTGCGACCATCACTTAAAGTAACCCTGGCCTTATTCATATCCGGTGCCTCCACATCATGCTTAACCACCTCCGTCCCCGGTCCCCCGACTTCCGATCCCACACCTGACCCCGGTCCCCGGACCAAAAACCACCAACCTACCACTAGCAGACACACCGCCACCGCCACCTTCCACCAAACCATCTGCCGCACACGACCACGACCCACAATCTTCCGGATCACCGGCTCCCAGTAGGTTTTATCATAATTTGTGTCAGTTGGCTCCTCTGACAATAAAGCCTGAATGCTTTCTTCCCATTCCAAATCGGAGCCTTCGTGTTGAAGTAACGCAAAGAGTTCGGCCTGCTCTTCGGGAGTGCAAGTCTCCTCCATAAACCGGCGGAGTAAATAAATATAATAGGGATTCCCTGTAGGCATCGAACAGTAATCGTTATTAAATAATGATGCGCCAGCAGGATATTGGTCCTATCGGATCGGTAACATTTTTTTAATACAGCAGGATAAGGAGAAAGGCAGGAAGGGATAACCCTTTGTTTTTCAACAAATAATCGTTTACAAAATGCAGGGCGGCATTGAGCTGGTTCTTGACTGTGCTTTCAGATATCCCCAGCTTCTCGGCAATCTCCTTGCGCGAATAACCCTGGTTGCGACTTAATAAAAAAACCTCCCGGCGGGATGGCGGTAGTAATTCCACGGCTTCGTGGATCCATCGGCCTACTTCACGGGCCTGTAATGCCTCTTCTACCACCAGTTCGGATGCATTCGTTTGCTCACGGAGACGGGGTTGACTTCGTAATTCCACAGCTTTGTGTCGGAGATTGGTCAACGCAAGATTGGAAGCAATAGTCATAAGCCAGCCACCTGGATTGGAAATTTCGGGTAGCTTGTCGCGATGCAACCAAAGTCTTAAAAATACCTCCTGGATAATTTCTTCCGCTTCTCCGGTTGACTTGACCATTCGCAAAACAGCCGGGTAAATCCTGGCATTGTAGTCGTGAAATACCTGGGTAAAGGCAACTTCATCCCCTTCGGCAATACGGTTGAACCGCTCTTTGTCGGTATGTAAATCCTTAGCGGGCAAGCTTAATCAGTTTTTCCTTAACCGTAAATGAAGAAGGTGAAATTAAGTATAATTACCTAAACAGACATATATGTCAAAAAAAGGGCTGCATCAGTCATAGCTCATTAATTTCCATATTTTTGCCCATCCCTCACAACAAACACACATCAATGAAGAAACTCCTCCTGCTTGCTTTTATCGTCATCCCTGCCCTGGCGCCGGCCCAGAAAAAGAACAAAACCGCCGAGAAATATGCCAAAACCATCACAGCCGATGACCTGAAAACCCGGCTCTTTACCGTGGCCAGCGCCGAAAACGAAGGCCGCGATACGCCAAGCCCCGGTCTGGAAAAAGCTGCCGACTACATCGAAACAAACTTCAAAAGTTTTGGCCTCCTTCCCGGAAACAATGGCGGATACCGTCAGCACTATCCCCTTTACCGCGATTCCGTTTTATCCACCCAACTGATTGTAAACGGAAAAAGCTTTGAATCCCTTAAAGACTACCTTGCTCAAAGCTCCAATTATACCGTGGGTCACGCCTTCTCCGAATTTGTATTTGTAGGTTATGGTATCGTGGACGACCAACGCAATGACTATAATGACCTGGATGTAACCGGCAAACTCGTAGTGATGCTTGATGGCACGCCCGATGGATACAAAGCCACCCAGGCTGGTATGCGTTCCCCTTCGGGCTGGTTTGGTAAAATGCAAACAGCCCAAAAGAAAGCCGCCGCCGCCGTGATCATCATTGCCGGCAATTTCCCCCGCCGCGCCGGCTCCGATCGCGGTAACTGGAACCTCCGTGGCTATGCCGCCTCGGTCATGCCCCCGGTCTTCACCGTTTCTGAATCTGTGGCCGCTACCCTTATGGGTAATGATGGCGACAAAATTCTCACCCAGATCAAGACAAACCCCCTCGCGCCCAAAGTTTATAAAGCCAACGTAAACCTGGCCTTTTCCAAAACCACGACTACCGGTTCCGCCGCTAACGTACTGGGTGTGGTGGAAGGCACCGACAAGAAAGATGAATGGGTAGTGGTCACCGCCCACTACGACCACGTAGGCATGCGCAACGGCAATATCTACTATGGCGCCGATGACGATGGCAGTGGTACCGTAAGCGTTATCGAAATGGCCGAGGCCTTTGCCAAAGCCAAAACCGAAGGTAAAGGCCCGCGCCGCAGCATCCTCTTCATGACCGTTAGCGGCGAAGAACATGGCCTCTGGGGGAGCGCCCACTATGCCGATAACCCGGTTTACCCACTTGAGAAAACCACTGTTAACCTGAACATCGACATGATTGGCCGCGTTGGTACAGAGTACCAGAAGATAAATGATTCCGCCAACTATGTATATATCATCGGTGATGATAAACTTAGCTCCGACCTCACCCCCATTACCGATCAGGTAAATAATACGTACACCAAACTCACCCTGGACCGTAAATACAACGATCCCAAAGACCCCAACCGCTTCTACTACCGTAGCGACCACTATAACTTTGCGGAAAAAGGCGTTCCCATCATTTTCTACTTTAACGGTGTTCACAAAGATTACCACCAACCCACCGATACCCCCGATAAGATCAACTATACATTAATGGAAAAACGGGCCCGCCTGGTATTCTTTACCGCCTGGGAAATGGCCAACCGCGAAGACATGCTCAAAAGGGATATCCCCCTTACCAAATAACCATGACCATCCAACGAATGCACAGCTATGAAACAGGAAGATGATGTCAAAGATTATTCCGTTGTTTATAAGGAAAAAGAAATAAGAGGATTGCAGAAACGTCTCGAAAAGACCAGGACAGCCCTGGTCTTTTCCGGCGCTTCCATACTGGCAGCCGGTATCCTGTTTTACTTTATGGCCGATGGTCTTGATATGATCAGCCTGGCCATGTATGTCACCACCGGTATTCTGATGATCGTATTAGGTACGGTATCCAAACGCAAACCCCTTCGCCGGCTCTGGCTGGCCGTTTTTATACTGACCGCTTTCTGGGTCGCGGATATTTTACTTGATAAAAGTGAAATGATATTGCGGGATAATGGATTGAAAATGCTGGTGCTTTCCATCCTGCTTCTGGCGATGAAACCAGCCAAAGAAGCGGAGATCATTAAGAAAGATCTGCATTTATCGTAGGGTATTCACCGCAGAGAACAAGATTCACCGCAGAGAACAGGATTCACCGCAGAGAACATGAGAACGCAGAGTTTCGCAGAGGTGGTTTTTAACAATAATCTCTTGGCGTTTCTTCTGCCTTTGCGCCCTGGCGGTAAAGTCTCTGCGTTCCTCCGTGTCCTCTTGTTCTCTGCGGTGAATCTTGTTCTCTGCGGTAAAAAAAACCCTAATTTCGCGCCATGCAAAAAGGACCTGTTTCCCACTTCATTCAACACCACTACCGCCACTTCAACGCCGCCGCCCTGATGGACGCGGCCAAGGGCTATGAACAACACCTGCTCGAAGGCGGAAAGATGATGGTGACCCTCGCCGGTGCCATGAGTACCGCCGAACTGGGTCTCTCGCTGGCCGAAATGATCCGCCAGGGTAAAGTTGATATCATCAGTTGCACCGGTGCCAACCTGGAAGAGGATGTGATGAACCTCGTGGCACACTCGCATTACAAACGGGTGCCCAATTACCGTGACCTGACCCCTCAAGACGAATGGGACCTGCTGGAAAATCATTACAACCGGGTGACGGATACCTGTATCCCCGAGGAAGAGGCCTTTCGTCGTTTGCAAAAACACCTGCACCGCCAATGGGTAGAGGCTGAAGCCAAAGGAGAACGCTATTTCCCCCACGAATTTTTATACAAAACCGTCCTTAGCGGTGACCTGAAACAATACTACGAGATCGATCCCAAAGACAGTTGGATCATCGCCGCCGCCGAAAAGAACATTCCCATCGTGGTACCGGGCTGGGAAGACAGCACCACCGGAAACATCTTTGCCAGCTATGTGATTAAA
>JAYRZH010000012.1:16818-50262 GCA_041916555.1 Chitinophagaceae bacterium
CTCAAGGCCAGCACCGTCAAAAGCGGAATCGAATACATGGTTTGGCTGGCCGACTGGTACCGCCAGAACTCCGGTGGCAAGGGTGTGGGCTTTTTCCAGATCGGCGGGGGTATCGCGGGTGACTTCCCGATTTGCGTGGTGCCGATGATGTACCAGGACCTGGAATGGCACGATGTACCCTTCTGGAGCTATTTCTGCCAGATCTCCGACTCCACCACCTCTTACGGTTCCTATTCCGGGGCCGTACCCAACGAAAAGATCACCTGGGGAAAGCTGGATATCAATACCCCCAAATTTATCGTGGAAAGCGATGCCACCATTGTGGCGCCACTCATATTCGCCTGGATATTAGGGTGGTAAATAAGAAATGCAACAAAAAACCCCACGCCAAGGCGCGGGGATTTTTTATATATGGAAAGGTAGGGATTAGGGCTGGTTATTATTCCTATACGAACTTTTTGACTCTTTGGTTTGCTGGAGGTTTAAAATGTGGCGGTAAATCTTCTGCGGTGAAAAAAAAGAAACCCCGGTATAAACCCGGGGCCTCATAACCACACACCAAAAACTGCTTATGCTTTTCTCTTTTTATCATACACACTCCAGTTGTCGCCATTCGATTTCAGCACAGTAATGCAATCGGCGCTTTCCAAAGTGATATAGTAACTGTTGCCATCGGCATTGCTCAGTTCAAAAAGATCGGTTACCCAGCTATCATTAGCAAAGGTCTTTTGAATGGTCTTCATCAGGTGAAGGGGCAACTGCTGAGTAGTCAGGTTGCGGCTCATACCCATGTACTGGCCATCCAGTGAATAGTAAGCGTAAATACGCTGGTCATTCAGAGAGAAAGAGGCTTTGTAATAATGAGCAGATACGGTCCAGTTTACTTCTTTTGCACTGGTAAATTCGCTTTTAAAAGCGGTAAGGACCTGGGGAGATACAGCTTCTTCTCCGGCAAATACGGAACTAACTCCCATCGTAAACATCAGCGTCAGTGCAAGGATCATCTTTTTCATAATTTCTTTTTTTATTGGTTGGTTACTTTGTTTTTTTGTCTGTTTGCAATGTATGACGCCACAAAGTTGTGTTATGTTACACTCGAAGGCAAGCAAATAGTGATTAAAGGAGGTGGATGTTAAAGGATATTGTCTTTCACTAACTTTGATTAACAACGCATCCTTTTTAAAAACCATTTGCCCATTTTAAATACCACTGGTCATGGTACTACCACTTTCCGGGTATTTGTGAAAATTTTTATAATGAATTATCTCGCTCACGCCTACCTGTCCTTCTCCCACCCGGGTATCCTGGTGGGCAATATGATCAGCGATTTTGTCAAAGGCCGTCAGCGATTCACTTATCCCATTGATATTCAAAAGGGTATTACCCTACACCGGGCCATCGACCAGTTTACTGACCAGCACCCCGTCACCCGGGAGGCCAAACAGGTCTTTCGACCAGCCTACCGGCTTTACAGCGCCGCTTTTGTGGATGTGGTCTTTGACCACTTTTTGGCAATTGATAATCAACAATTTGCGGAGGAATCCCGGCTTCTGGCCTTTTCGGAAGAGGTTTATTCCAAGTTGGAAAACCACCGCCCCCATTTCCCCGCCCCCTTTGATATGATGTTTCCCTATATGCGGGAACAGAACTGGTTATATAATTACCGGCATTCCTGGGGTATTGAAAAAAGCTTTAAAGGCCTGGTCAGGCGCGCCACGCATCTTACAGAAAGCGATACCGCATTTGAAATATTCATTAAAGAGTACAGGTTTCTAAGGGAGTGTTATACAACCTTTTTCCCGGAACTGTTGTCATTTGCGGGGGAGGAGTTTAGGAAATCTGTGTAGAATTCACCGCAGAGAACATGAGGACGCAGAGTTACGCAGAGAAATATTTAGAATCGATAAAATTCTAAATGCTATTTGCTCTCCCAAAATCTCAGCGTAACTCTGCGTCCTCATGTTCTCTGCGGTAAACCAAACTCTCTACTTTAAGTTTTATCTTTATCATGAATATCATATAAGTATGAAAAAAATCACGCTTTCCCTTTTTTTGAGTTTATCCATCTTAATTCTAAAAGCCCAATCGGCGAATATCCCGGAAACGGATAAATCGCCGATGGATATGTGTTATTACCCCGACAACTACCCCGTACTCAAGATCCAGAACAAAACCAAGGACGTCCTTCAGGCCCGCGCCATCTATAGCCGCCCTCAAAAGAACGGTCGTAAGGTATTTGGAGAACTGCTGGAGTATGGAAAGCTCTGGCGCCTTGGCGCCAATGAAGCCACCGAAGTGGAATTCTATAAAGATGTAAAAGTGAATGGAAAGAAAGTGAGCAAAGGCCGTTATACCCTTTACGCCATTCCCTACGAAAACCAATGGACCCTTATTATTAACAAGGACACAGATACCTGGGGCGCATTTAAATATGATAGCAAGAAAGACCTGGTGCGTATGGACCTGCCTGTAAAAAAGCTAACCGAAGCCGTGGAGTTTTTCTCCATGTCTTTTGAAAAAACAACCGCGGGATGTCAGTTAAATATCGCCTGGGATGATGTAATGGTATCTCTGCCGATTTCTATGTAATTTTCAACCATGAAGCTTTCTTTTGCCAACGTCTTTTTCCTGGCCCTTGTGCTGGGTTGGGTTTCCTGTAATGAAAAACCTGAACCAAAAGGGGAGGATACCCCCAATATGCCGGCCCAGGTTCCCCAGGTGGCTGCCAACCCCAATGGATTGATCGATCAGTCACCCATGGATATTATATATTATCCGCTGGAATACCCAAAATTGAAAATGAGTGGCGAGATCAACACCACCCCTATTATGCGGGTGATCTATAGCCGCCCCCAGAAGAAAGGCCGGGCCATCTTTGGCCATTTACAGAAATATGGACAACCCTGGCGACTCGGTGCCAATGAAGCTACCGAAATTGAATTCTTCCAAAATGTAACCATTCAGAATAAGGCGGTAAAGGCTGGTCGATATGTGATCTATTGCATTCCCGAACCCACCGAATGGCAGATCGTCCTGAACTCCCATCTCTTTAGTTGGGGCCTGCACTTCGACAGCACAAAAGATATTCAGCATTTCAAGATACCCGTTGAATCGGTCAAAAACCCGGTAGAATATTTTACCATGACCTTTCAGGACCGCAATAAAGGAACAAACCTGGTGATGGCCTGGGATACGGTGATGGCAAAACTGCCGATAGGATTATAAGCCCCCTGTCCCCCGAAGGGGCCTAACTCTTGTGAAACAGAGGGCCTAACTTATCTTTGACCAATGTGTGGCATAGCCGGTATACTCTCCTCTTCCTCCCCAGTCTCCTCCGACAGATTGAAGAAGATGACCGACTCAATCGCTTACCGCGGACCGGATGGAGAAGGGCATTGGATAAATAACACCGCACAGGTTGGTCTTGGTCACCGTCGTCTCGCCATTCTCGATTTATCGGAAGCCGGTCAACAACCCATGCATCGGTTTTCCCGTTATTCCATTATTCACAATGGCGAGATCTACAATTTTCCGGAAATAAAAGAAACCCTGGAGAAAAAGGGTTATGCCTTTCATACCCGCACCGATACAGAAGTGATCATTGCGGCCTATGACCACTGGGGGCCCAAATGCCTGTCCTATTTCAACGGTATGTTTGCCTTTGCCATCTGGGATGAAAAAGAACAAACCCTTTTTGCCGCCAGGGACCGTTTTGGCGAAAAGCCATTTTTTTATACGTATATAAATGATGAGTTTGTCTTTGGCAGCGAGATCAAGGCGCTCTGGGCCGCGGGTATTAAAAAAATACTTAACCGGCGACTGCTTTTTAATTATCTCACCATCGGCTATGTTGACAACCCCGCCAAACCCGAAGAAACCTTTTTTGAATCGGTAAAAAAAATACCTGCCGCGCATTACCTGCTTTTCAGTCCTTCAAAAAAAGAGATCAAAACGGAACGATACTGGTCACTCGATCCGGGTCATGAGCAATCCAGGGTCAACGAATCTCTGGTTTTGGAAGAATTTGAGGAACTGCTTTCGCGCTCGGTAAACTACCGGCTCATCAGTGATGTACCGGTAGGCACCAGTTTGAGTGGCGGACTCGATAGCTCATCTATTGTCGCCCTATTGGCGGAAAAAAATGACAGAAAATCTTTTCATTCCTTCTCCGCCGTATTTCCGGGTTTTGAAAAGAATGAGGAAGCCTATATTGATGAGGTATGTCAACGGTTTGATTGGCCCAATACAAAAACCCAGATCAGGGAGGAACAAATTGCCGGTTTGATTGAAAAGGTATCTCGTCATCTCGACGAGCCATTTGGAAGCGCCAGTAACCTGGCCCAATACCAGGTATATGCCAGGGCCAGGGAAAACGGTGTACCGGTTCTGCTCGATGGGCAGGGTGCCGATGAGGTATTGGCCGGCTATGGCAAATACTATAAATGGTACTGGCAGGAACTTTTTCGTCACCGTAAACTACTACGGAGTGGAGAACTAAAAGCTGCCAGGGCCCTGGGCAACAGGGAGAAATTTGGATTTAGCAACCTGCTTGCCGCCCTTTTCCCCGATCTGGCCAGCGTATTGATAGAACAACGGTACCTTCTCAAGGCTGTCAGGGACCCCGAACTGGAACCGGGTTTTATCCGCGAACAAAGCCGCGACGCTTACCTGGGTAAACCAGACATCGCTACACTCAACGAAGTCCTTCATTATAATACCACCATTCATGGCCTGGAAGAGTTACTGAGATATGCTGACAGGAATAGCATGGCACATGGTGTGGAGGTACGGCTACCATATTTAGACCATAAATTGGTTGAGTTTCTGTTTACCCTGCCCGGTCATTTTAAGATCAGGAAGGGATACACGAAATGGCTCTTGCGAACAGCCATGAACGAGCGCTTACCGGCTTCCATCGCTTGGAGAACTGACAAGATAGGTTTTGAACCACCTCAGGAAACCTGGATGAAGCATCAGGAGGTACAGACCCTGATCCAGCGTTCAAAAGAGAAATTGGTCAAAGAAGGTATTTTGCGCAGCGAAACCCTGCAAAAAAAGCCCCAACCACATAGTGCTTATGCGGCCGGGGCGTATGACTGGAGGTACTTGGCAGCGGGATATCTGTTGTGATTACGGCTACAGCAGAGATAAGCTGATAGCTGTTGGCTATCGGGAATCAGGCCTTGCGAAATTTCTTCTCCACCCGCATGGAACCGTTTGCATCCGACTCCACCACAGTCCAGCTCTCCTTATCTTCCAGGGTAATATGGTACACCGTACCATTGTCATTGCTTGTTTCGGTGACCCCATATACCCACTTGTCCTTGTACTTACGGTTCAGCTTTCCAAGGATCATGGCCGGCAGGTTCTTTCCCTTGTAATAACGGGTAGTGGAAATAATATTGGCCTCGCTATCGTAGGTGATCCTGGTGTCCACTTCGCTTCGCACAAACCTTACCGTATAGTTATCACCGTCCTGAAACCACTCTTCATTCTTCACATCGGTAAAGGTTTCTTTAAAGGTCTTAAGCACTTTTTCATTTACTTCTGTTATGTCAGAAGCATAAACAAAGGAAACAACCAGCGAGCAGGCAACCGCAACAAGTAACTTTTTCATGGTTTATCGTTTTGAAGTAAAAAATCAATTTCGACCCAAGATAGAATCGTGGTGAAAAGTTTAAAAGCGAAATAGCGATGACTGGTTATCAAACATACAGGAGTTCAGCATTAAGGAATTTATAATTATGACCAAAGACACAATAACCGATGCTGAAAAGGCAAATTTGTAGTGTGAAACATGGTGTGGAATAGGCGTTAAAGGGCTGTTAAGGAATCATCTTTTAGGATAAATGGTGGTGGTTTCAAAGAATAGATAGAAATTTGTGATATGAAAAGGAACACCCGCTATATCCACGCCGGTATGGAACCCGATCCTTCAACCGGTGCGATCATGACCCCCATCTACCAAACCTCAACCTACGTTCAGGAAGCGCCGGCCACCCATAAGGGGTATGAATATGCGCGTAGCCAGAACCCCACAAGAACAGCGCTTGAAAAAGCATTGGCGGAAATTGAAAACGGGAAATTTGGATTGGCCTTTGGCAGTGGTGTTGCCGCTACCGATGCGGTGATCAAACTCCTGGAACCGGGTGATGAAGTGATCTGTGGCAATGATATGTATGGCGGTACCTACCGGCTTTTCACCAAAGTATTTGAAAAGTTTGGGATCAAGTTCATTTTCACCGATACCACAGATACTAATAAAGTAGCTGCAGTGGTGGGTGCTAAAACCAAGCTTATCTGGTTGGAGACCCCTACCAATCCCCTGATGAATGTTTCGGATATTGCCGCGATCGCCCAGGTGGCCAAAAAAGCCGGGGCTTTACTATGCGTGGATAACACTTTTGCTTCTCCTTATTTGCAAAACCCGCTTGACCTGGGGGCCGATATCGTTATGCACTCGGCCACCAAGTATCTGAGTGGTCACAGCGATGTGATCCAGGGCGCGCTGGTGATGAACGACCCGGCGCTGCGGGAAAAGCTTTATTTTATTCAAAAAAGTTGTGGCGCCGTTCCGGGCCCCATGGATTGTTTTCTTGTTCTTCGGGGTATCAAGACCCTGGGCCTCCGGATGAAAGCGCATTGTGAAAACGGAAAAGCCATTGCGCATTGGCTCCGCCAGCACCCGGCGGTGGCCAGGGTTTACTGGCCGGGTTTTGAAGACCATCCCCAACATGCCATTGCAAAAAAGCAGATGCATGATTTTGGGGGTATGATCTCCTTTGAACTAAAGAATGAAAGCATCGAAGAGGCCAAGAGGGTACTTTCTTCTACCCACCTGTTCTCCCTGGCCGAAAGCCTTGGAGGGGTAGAATCACTGATCAATCACCCGGCCTCCATGACCCATGCCTCCATTCCCCGCGAGGAGCGTTTGAAAAACGGGTTGAAAGACGGATTGATCAGGTTGAGCGTGGGGATTGAAGATGCGGAGGATTTGATAGAGGACCTGCGTGTGGCGATTGGTTAGGTTTTTTTTCACCGCAGAGAACAATGATGACACCAAAGAACTTTCTCGATAAACAATACCACCACTTCAACCAACCCTCCTTTATTCCCTCCGACCCGATCAGTGTACCCCATCGTTTTACCAAAAAACAGGACATTGAAATCGCCGGACTCTTTGCCGCCATTTTTGCCTGGGGCAACCGCACCACCATTATCTCCAAATCAAATGAGTTGATGCAGCGAATGGGTGGGCAACCCCATGCTTTTGTGCTCGATCATTCACCCGGTGATCTGAAAAAACTAATGGGTTTTACACACCGGACCTTCAACGATACCGATCTCTTGTACTTTGTGGAATTCCTCCACCGGCATTATCAGCAAGAGACTTCGCTTGAATCGGCGTTTACCCGGGGCCTGCGTCCGGGAGACCCCACCATTGAAAACGGGTTGAATGTTTTTCACCACTATTTTTTTTCCCTGGAGGATGTTCCTGCCCGCACCCGCAAACACATCGCCGCACCTGTGAAAGGCTCTACTTGTAAACGACTCAATATGTATCTGCGCTGGATGGTGCGAAAAGATGAGGGGGGTGTGGACTTTGGCCTCTGGAATCAGATTCAGCCTTCGCAACTGATCTGTCCGATTGATATTCATGTAGCCCGCGTGGCCAGGCAATTGGGGTTATTAAAAAGAAAACAGACCGACTGGCTCGCAGCCATTGAATTAACCGATGCTTTAAAAAAATTCGATCCCCGGGACCCTGTGAAGTATGATTTTGCTCTTTTCAGCCTCGGTGCCTCCCAAAATCCCTAAAATCCGCACAATCCGTGTAATCCGCGTAATCATTTCCTCTTCTCAAACATCAACTCCTTCACCTTCTCCTTATCATCCTGCTCCTGTTTCAGGTTAAACATAGTCCCAAAGACATGATCCCACAAGGTAGAGCTAACCCCAAAACCCTGGTGTTCATTTTTGTAATGATGCAGGTGGTGGTTTCTCCAAAGCGGTTTCATCCATTTAAATGGGGGGTTCCAGGCATGGATGGCATAATGCATGGTGCCGTACATAAGGTATCCGAGAAGAAAACCGGGAAAGAACATAAAGGCCCAGGATCCCATGATCAGGTACATGATTCCAAACAGGGTGGAGGAAATGATGATGCTGGGCACGGGTGGCATAAAGAGACGTTGCCGGTCGCGGGGATAATGGTGGTGATTGCCATGCAGGGTATAGACAAACTTGGTGGCCCCGGGTGTTTTGGGTACCCAATGAAAAATAAACCGGTGGGCGATATACTCAAACAATGACCAGAAGAGCATACCGCTAAAAAATACCAGCAGAATGGTTCCGGTGGAGTATCCGTATCGGGTTGCGGCCAGATAAATGATATATGTTAGTATTGGGATATACATACCCCATATTACAAGGGGGTTGGCTTTAGTCAGTGCTTCCAGGAAATCATTCTTGAATAGACGCGCCTGGCCTTTATTGTGGATCTTTTCGAAATGCATAAAAATGGCTATTTCTTGGGCAAAAGTACATCAAAATGGTAATTCACCGCAGAGAACATGAGTACGCGGAGGTACGCAGAGAAATTACCGAAAGGGCGCTAAGGCGCCATGTCCTGGTGCACTTTGCGTCCTGGCGACGTGGCGGTAATATCATTTTAAAACATATTCTCCACGTAACGCTGGCTCGTCTTGTTCTCTGCGGTAAAGTAAAAAATCATGGTTAGCTTTGCCGCCATGAAACTACTTTCCTACCTCCAAGACGGACACGACCATTTGGGTGTACTCATTGATGATAAAGTATATGACATGGATGTGCTTCACCCCGATCTGCCAAATAGCATGGGTTTGTTTCTCAATTACTGGGAAGATAGTTTCCCCATGGCACAGGCAGCAGAACTCCTGATCCGGGAAGGTCAGCGAATGACTAATAAGGGCATCCCGTTGAGCGAACTTAATTTATTAGCTCCTGTACCCACCCCCACCTCCTGCCGCGATGGATATGCTTTTCGGCAGCATGTGGAATCTGCAAGACGTAACCGTGGCGTAGAGATGATCCCTGAATTTGATCAATACCCCATTTTCTATTTCACCAACCATCATAGTATTCAGGGACCCGGAGAGGTGTTATGCATGCCCGATCATTTTCAAAAACTTGATTTTGAGTTGGAATGTGCGATCGTCATCTGTAAACATGGCCGGAATATCCGCGCCTCCGAAGCCAGGGAATATATTGGCGGTCTGATGATCATGAATGATATGAGCGCCCGCACTTTGCAGATGGAAGAAATGAAACTTAATCTTGGCCCGGCCAAAGGAAAAGATTTCTCCACTGTCATCGGCCCCTGGCTGGTTACCCTCGACGAGTTGGAATCATTTCTTGTTCCTGCCAAGGAAAACCATGTGGGCGATAACTGGAACCTGCGGATGACCTGTTCGGTGAATGGGGTACAGGTTAGTGAAGGAAATGTAGCGGATATGGACTGGACCTTTGCGGAGATCATTGAACGCGCTTCGTACGGCGTAGATCTTTACCCAGGCGATGTGATTGGTAGCGGCACTGTGGGAACAGGTTGTTTTATGGAGTTAAACGGTACAGGCAAGCTCAATGATCCTAATTATAAGGAGCAGTGGTTGCAGCCCGGCGATATCGTGGAAATGACCATTGACGGACTCGGGAAACTGACTAACCAAATCGTTGCAGAAGAAACGGATTGGAGTATATTAGAACAGAAAAAAATATAATATGCGTTTAGTTTCTCGCAGCACCCGCAGCGCTTCGTAGCGATCGCGGCGAGAAACTAAATATTCTAAAGTAAAAGAATGATCATAAATCTCGCTGAAATAAAACCCGCTGAAAAGCAATACTACCTTCAGCATATCATCGCCCCACGGCCGATTTGTTTTGCCTCCACTATCAATAAATATGGCGAAGTAAACCTCAGCCCCTTTAGCTTCTTTAACCTCTTCTCCTCAAATCCACCCATTGTTATCTTTTCTCCTTCCCGTAGGGTACGCGACAATACCATCAAGCACACACTTGAAAACGTGCTGGAAGTTCCCGAGGTGGTCATCAACATGGTGGACTATGACATGGTACAACAGCAATCCCTGGCCTCCTGCGAATATCCGGCCGGGACCAATGAATTTATCAAAGCCGGTTTCACCGAAGAAAAGGCCCATTTTTTAAAACCACCCATGGTAAAGGAAAGCAAGGCCAAACTGGAATGTAAAGTTATTGAGGTAAAATCGCTGGGTTCAGAAGGCGGGGCAGGTAACCTGGTGATCTGCGAGGTCATTGCCATTCATGTGGCAGATGAACTGTTTGATGAAAATCAGAAACTCGATCAGCGCAAGTTCAGACAGGTAGCACGCCTGGGAGGCAACTGGTATTCCAGGGTTGATGCTTCCAACTTGTTTGAAGTGGAAAAACCCAATACACAATTGGGTATCGGGGTGGATGCCCTTCCCGAATCCATTCGCCACAGCCGTGTACTAACGGGAAACAACCTGGGTCAACTGGGAAATGTTCATCAGCTTCCCAACCCCGATCCGGGGTTTGATGATGATCATGTAAAGCATATTGTTCAATATTATAGTCTTAATCCGGAAGAGATGGAGAAGGAATTGCATCAGTATGCAAAGAAATTATTGGAGAAGGGTGAGGTGGAGCGTGCGTGGCAGGTGCTATTATTATGAAATAGTGATTCACCGCAGAAAACGGATTCACCACAGAGAACAAGAGGACGCGGAGTTACGCTGAGATATAATGAGAGCTATTAGCTTTTAATATAAATTACTTTATGATTATCTCTGCGGTCCTCTGTGTCCTCTTGTTCTCTGCGGTGAATCCGTTCCCTGCTCCAAATCCCCTATTTCCCAAAGACCTTCTTCAACAAATCCGACGTTCTCGCCGCCGGGTTCTCCCTGATATTTTTTTCCTCCACGGCAATACGGTCAAATAAAGCGGCAATGGCTTTATCGGTAACATACCCCGCCAGGTCGGGGTTCATCTTTTTCATGGTGGTAGGCAAACTATTGTATTTGTTCACTACATCCCCATAATACTTGGTGGCATCCGTTTTTTGTAAAGAAGAATCGATCACCGGCTGAAAGGCTGCTTTCAGGGCAACGGATGTTTTTTCTTTGAAAAAATCGGTGATGGAAGATTTGCTGGAACTGCTAACCAGTTTGAGGGCGTCTGTTACGGTCATCTGCTTAATGGCATTTACAAAGATGGGGGTAGCGTAACCAACGGCATCTTCCGCGCCCCGGTTGATCTGAAGGATGGCATCATCCACCATTTTGCCTAAGCCGATACCCCGCAGGGTCTTTTCCATTTTCTGGGCTTCGGGGGGAAGCAGCACCTTGTATAATTGATTTCCAAAGAAACCGTCTTTCTTATTTAAAAAGCTGACAGCGGTGGAAACACCCTGGTTCAGGGCCTCTTTAATACCCGATCCGGCCTCGGCTTCGGTAACATTACCACCTCCAATACCAGCGGCCTTCTTGGCCCGGTCAAGGATGGTTTGGCTGGAAGAACAGCCGGCAATTAATTGAAAAGAGACAATGAAAAGAAGGGCAGGGAATCGGAGGACTGATTTCATAAAGTGAGGTTTTTCTATTTTGAATTTCATTGAAACGAATTTATAGATTATTGATTGCTTATTATAGCCCCGGCGAAGGAAATTACCAAAGATCGCTCCATATTAACATCCTTTATAAATACCAATTAATAATCAATAATATTTAATTTTGCCCCTTATGCAACAGCACCTTTCAGAACAAGAACAAATTCGCCGGGAAAAACTGGGCGATCTGCTGGGAATGGGCGTGGACCCTTATCCTGCTGCTTTATACCCCGTTAACACGAATTCCGTTTACATAAAAGAGCATTTTACCGACGAAAAGAAAGACGAGTTTGCGCAGGTTTGCGTTGCAGGCAGGGTGATGAGTATCCGGGATATGGGAAAGGCCAATTTTGCCGTTCTCCAGGATAGCCAGGGTCGGATACAGGTGTATATCCGCCGGGATGATATCTGCCCCGGAGAGGATAAATCACTGTATGATATTGTCTGGAAAAAATGCACGGATATTGGCGATATCATTGGGATTAAAGGGTTTGTCTTCCGGACAAAAACCGGCGAAATCTCCATTCATGCCCAGGAGCTGACCATGTTGGCCAAGGCCCTGAAACCCCTTCCGGTTGTTAAAGAAGCCGAAGGACAGACCTTTGATGCCGTTACCGACCCCGAATTCAAGTACCGTCAGCGTTATGCCGACCTGATCATCAACCCCTCCCTGAAAGAGGTGTTTATCAAGCGTACCCGCCTGGTAAACGCCATGCGCGAATACCTGAATGCCGCCGGAGCCCTTGAAGTGGATACCCCGGTTTTGCAAAGCATACCCGGTGGCGCCGCCGCCCGCCCCTTTATCACCCACCACAATGCCCTGGATATACCCATGTACCTGCGTATTGCCAACGAACTCTATCTAAAGAGGCTGATCGTTGGGGGGTTTGACTGGGTATATGAATTCAGCCGCAATTTCCGCAATGAGGGGATGGACCGTACCCATAACCCTGAGTTTACCATCCTGGAATTTTATGTGGCCTATAAGGACTACCTCTGGATGATGGAAACAACCGAAAAACTTCTTGAACATACCGCCATCGCCGTAAACGGAACCACTAAAGTTACCGTGGATGGGAAGGAAATTGATTTCAAGGCTCCTTTTAAGAGGATAAGTATGTTCAAAGCCATCGAAGAACATACCGGTTTTGATATCAGTAGGATGAACGAAGAACAGATACGGAGCGTTTGCAAACAACTCCACATCTCGGTTGACAAAACCATGGGTAAAGGCAAGATGATCGATGAGATCTTTAGCGAAAAATGCGAGCATCATTATATCCAACCCACTTTTATCACCGATTACCCGGTTGAAATGAGTCCGCTTACCAAAAAGCACCGGGAAACGCCCGGACTAGTTGAGCGTTTTGAACTAATGGTGAATGGCAAAGAAATCGCCAATGCCTACAGTGAGTTAAATGATCCGCTCGATCAGCGGGAGCGATTTGAGGAACAATCAAAACTGATGGAAAGAGGAGACGACGAGGCCATGTTCATCGATCATGATTTTCTCCGTGCCCTGGAATATGGGATGCCCCCTACTTCGGGCATCGGTTTTGGGATTGACAGGGTTTGTATGCTGCTGCTGGGTCAGCCTTCGATACAGGATGTGCTGTTGTTCCCGATGATGAGGCCGGAGAATAAAGAGTGATATGATTTAACCGCAGAGAACAAGAGGACACAGAGGACCGCAGAGATAATTTTAAAATATTTTATATCAAAAGCAAATAGTTCTCATTATTTCTCTGCGTAACTCCGCGTCCTCTTGTTCTTTGCTGTGAAAACTCAATCCACAAACAAATCCCTATACAATTCCGCCCCGGCAACCACATTGTATTTACCCAGGTCAGTGATGCCCTCTTCAGCCAATACTTCTTCATCAATATAACAATGCCCGGTGCACTGCCCCGAGGGTCGGCTTAAAATGGCATAGGCCGCGTCTGCTAGTATATCCGTAGTGCGGCTCATATTCGCCAGCACTTCTCCTCCCAATAAATTGCGGACCGCCGCTGTATCAATGGTCGTTCTTGGCCATAGGGCATTGGAGGCAATACGGTATTCCTTTAATTCCTCAGCCCATCCCAGAGCCATCATACTCATATTGTATTTTGTCAGGGTATAGGCAATATGACCGGCCAGCCACTTGGGTTTCAGGTTCACCGGCGGTGAAAGGGTGAGGATATGGGCGTTGGATGATTTTTTCAGGTGAGGAATACAGGCCTTGGTCACGAAATAGGTGCCCCGCACATTGATATCATGCATCAGGTCAAATCGCTTGGGGTCTGTCTTCTCTGTTGGGGTTAAACTGATGGCGCTGGCATTATTGATCAGGATATCGATCCCGCCAAAATGGGCCACCGCCTTGTCAACCGCGGCCTGGATCTGGTCCTCAAAGCGGATATCACACTGAATGGGCAGGGCCTTACCCCCGGCCTTTTCAATTTCCTCTGCGGCTGAAAAGATGGTACCCCCCAGTTTGGGGTTCTCTTCCACCGACTTGGCCACGATCACGATATTGGCCCCGGAAGCTGCCAGTTTGAGGGCCATGGCCTTTCCAATCCCCCTGGAAGCCCCTGTAATAAACGCCGTTTTCCCTTGAAACATAGTCTGGTTTTGGGCAAAGATAGAAGGAATTACCGCAAAGACAGAAAGCCGCAAAGGAACGCCAGTTCCTGGCGAAACTTTGCGTCACCGCGGCCTAGCGGTTAAATATTTCCGTATTTCCTGAATCGTACATCTACGAGTTTTCCCCTCAAAAATTCCTATAAAAAAGAAGAGGTTTTGCTCTATTGCAAAAGAAATGTGAAAGCTACTTTTGATCCAGAAGTTGATTGGTAGGAAGAAGTAACATCCAATATCCAATGTCCGAAAAGTCCAAAAGTTCTTATCCAATATCCAACTAAAACCAACCGTAAAATCCGTATCAATCAACTTTCTTTTTCTTTTAGTTTTAGTTTCAATACAGTCCCGTTAGTTCTTTATCCTTTTGAAAGACCGTTTAGGAAATCCGTCCTGAAAAACATCATGGTTAATGCGTACTGATTCCTAAAAAATTGAGACCCGTCGGATTAGAGCCCCGGCGGGTTTCTCATTTATGGGAGTTTTATCACCGCAAAGAACGAGAGGGACAAGAGATTCGCAGAGAAACAATTAATAATTTCTCTGCCTAACTCCCCGTTCTCCTGTTCTCTGCGGTGAAAAAAATCTACTGCCCCGGAAATACCCCTCTCGGGTTTTTGAATGTAATCCTTTTAAGATCCTGCGTCGCTTCAAACCCGCCTGTACCCACCAGGTGAGTGCCGTTTTTGGAGTCTAACCGCCAGGTAGTGTCATTGTAAAACATGGCCCTGGCCTGGTCCCACCACATTTCCGGGCATCGAAGAGTATCCCCGCTGACATTAAATACGACTACGCTATCGCGGAGGTAGATGCGGTTATAGGTTTCGATGTACTTCCCATATAAAGCATTAAGCTGGGTTTCGATCCGGGTGCTGTCATCATAAAAATCCACATGCAGGGAATCCGGAAACTCAGAATAGATGGAGTCTGTTTGATACCGCAGTAACAGGGGCGAAACCAATTTGGCTTTCATCACCCCCTTTTGGCTCAGGAAGCTGATGATATCCTTGCCTTCCTCTACCATCACCACGCGTTTGGTGAGGTCGGTCACCTGCTGCTCGTCATTCTCACAGGAACTCAGGCAAACAGCAGCCAGACACAGGCCCAATAAGATCCTATTGACGGCCCGTAGCATGGATCCTTAGTTGTATTTTCTTTTGGTAAACCAGTTGTCACTCAGGGAGAAGCCGGCTGACAAACGGAACAGGTTCTCTTTAAGAAGGCTGTTATTATTTCCGCGTTTGATGTACTCCAGGGAAATATTAACCACGGTGTATTGGGAGCGGTAGCGGCTCTGGGGGTCTTTTAGTCCAAGCACCGGAAGACTGATCCCACCTGAAACCCCAAATACCGGAAGGTTGCCACCTACATTGATGTTGTCGTTACCGGCAAAAAAACCAGCGCGGTAGGCCACATTCTTCCAATATGAACGGTTGGGATAAACAGGAGGTAATAACTGAAGGCCAACCCTGAACTCTTTGCTGTCGGTAACCAGGTCGGTAACATTATAATAGCGATAATCGCCCCATTTGGACATTACATAGTCAGCCCCGATCTGGAAGCCCCGGTCAAGGGAGGTAGGCGATTTCTCATAAATTAATCCGGCCCCAAAATTCGCGGGGTAAACGATCTCTCCTTTGGTATCGGTTTCAGCATATACGCTGTCGATCTTGAGGTAACCGCTGTTGAGGTCACGGGTAAAGGTCTCGCGTAAAAAGTCTTTGGATGCGTTCAGGTTCTGTTTCAGGTTTCCATATACACCAAGGCGCAAGACAGAAGATTCCTGGCCGGTTTTGGCGTCCTTTTTCAGAATGAACTTTTGTTGTAATCCGCCACTCAGGAAGATACCCCCAAAAGAGGTTTTGGTTTGGAAGTTCCCCCGGGCATAGGCCACGGTATCATTGATCAGGGTTCTTTCGGAGGAGTAATCCTTTTTCCCAAACAGGTATCCGAAATTTCCACCGATGCTAAAATTCTTGATGGCAAAACCGGTTCCGATACTGGCCAGGTAAGAACCACCGTCACCCCGGTATTGCGTAACGGCGCTATCCATCGACAGGCGCTCCTGGGTCTGCAAGCGGTAACCAATCTTGGTCATAGGACGAAGACCGGCGGCAATACCCCAGTTTTTAGCAATGGGTATTCCAAGCTGGAGATAAGAGAAATAAGTATTGGGGGAAGTAAATTTATCGGGACGGTTGGCCTCGCGAATGGTACGGCTGTCGAAATTGATACCGGCATCCAGCACCACGCGGCCGGAAACGGTTTCGTTGGTTTCCAGGATCTTATTGGTGCGAAAGGCAGAAAAGGAGGCCGGGTTTACAAAATTCACATACAGCAGATCGGAATAAGCGGCCGACACCCCGCCCATACCCCGGTTGAGGATATTGGACTGGGGGGAAATATCACCAAGACCATAGCGCGAATACGGTGAGTTATCCTGGGCAGATAGGGGGGAATAAAAACAGGCTAAAATCAGTGATAAAACAGTGATCCTCTTAAGCATTGTTAACTTCACTAAGCGCATACAGTCCTTTAAAGATTAAATCGGCGTCGGCAAATATCTTACTTTTCAGATGGGAAGCCAAAAACGGTATATCCCCCCCGGTTAAAAGCACGTTAAAGTTGCTGAATTTTTCTGCATAACTCTCTGTAAATCCGTTGATTTCCATGGCCATGGCCATTACAACACCAGTCAGGATATTGGTGCGTGTATCGTACCCCACAAGGGGTACATTCCAGTCGGCCTTCTCCAGGGGGAGTTTAGCTGTGTAATAATTCAGGGCCTTTAGCCTCATTTCCATCCCCGGGGAAATAGCCCCACCAATAAACTCCTTTTGTTTGTTGATGAAGTTATACGTGATGCAGGTACCCAGCCCGATCACCAGGTTATGCCGGTTTGGGTAAAAATGTACTGCAGCCGCTGCCAGGGCCAGCCGGTCGGCACCAATGGTTTCCGGCTTACCCACAGGGGTGGTAAAGGGAAGCCGGGATAAATGGTTCAGCCGGTGAAATTTTGTCCTGGAGGCCAAAACAACCTCTATTTCAGGATTATGGTTGATAACCGAGGAAAGAATGGCCTTATCAGGTTGAAACCTGTTGAGCAGGGTATTGATCAGCTCCGGTCCGTCATTTTCCAATACTACAACTTCATGGAGTTGGTCATCGTGGAAAACACCCATTTTCATGCGTGTATTCCCAAAATCAAGACACAATGTTGTTGTCATCAGCCAAAAATACCATAAAGTGGTTATGTTGAATCATTAAAATAAGCGATAATTTTCATTTCAAAACTATTCCTAACCACAACCTAAAACTATGAAGAGGTACATCCCAAAACTCCTGTTACTTTTTGCCGTTCTTGGCCTTTTTGTATTCAGTTGCAAAAAAAATGACCGAATTGTTTCTGAACCAGAAAAGCAATCCACAAAAACTGATGCCGCCTTTCTGAATTCCCGATTAAAGGGCTTTATATCAGAGATTGCCCCTGTCCTTGCAAAAAAAGAAGCCAGGGTACGAATTCGGCAATTGGCTATGAAAAAATTTGATGGAGAATACGAGGCTCTTATTAAGGATATTTTTGCTGATCCTGTCATCACCTCCATCTCCACTCCTGAAGCAAGCAATAAACTACATCTTGATATCTTTGCCAGGGCAGGAGAGTATTATTATCCTCAGATTTACATTCCAAGGATGCAGGCCCAAGAAGACAATGAAACTACAACCTACGCCATTGGCCCGCCCTTACCTCCTGATGAAGATCCAATTATGATATTCTACACAGGTGATGCCGAGGTTGATGCAGCCGATCCAAATGAAGTTTATCCAGGGTATAAGTTAGTTAATGACCAACTCGTCTTCTTTACGAATGTTGATGAAGAATTTGCTAATGAAAATGAGGTCTGGGTGGTTTCGATAAATGAATCAGTGAACCAAATGGGAAGAATGGCTTTACCATGTGAAATTGATCCCTGCGCTCCAGGTTGCCCTCCGGTTACCGATGAAATTCCATGTGGCGGCGGCGGCGGTGGGGGTGGCGGAACAGGAGGTGGCGGGGGTGGAGGCACCGGTGGCGGACCCGATGACGACCCAACTGATGCTCCAGCAGCCAGAGTTGATTTTCCTGAACTAAATCATAACAAAATCAACTTTAAGATTGAGTACATGAGGGTTGCCGACCACAAAGAATCATGGGTTGCTGGCGCTTCCGAAATATCCATACGGGCAAAACTTGTTTGTCATAATGGCCGTAGGGAAGGGATTCCGGGTGCTGAACAGATGGAATATTCATCTGACCAGTACAGTAATTACCTGGGCAAACTGATCAAAAAAGTAAAAAGGAAACAGATCAAGAATGTGGAACTCCTGACTGTTAACTATCCACTACAAACAAATTGGCAGAATGAATACCCTTCCATAGATCCAGTTGATTTCATTTACACAATTTTTGAAAGAGATAGCTGGCCAGCTAAACTCAATCAGGATGATCGATACTCCCGTGATAGCCCTATTAGCTTAGAATCATCCCCCGGCCCCTTTGGGCTGAACTATAGGTCGGCTGAGAAAAACTATACAGATTGGAACTGGCCTTATGCCCGATATCGGTTCACCAACACCCTTTTCCTCGCAACTGCTTCAACCTATGCAGGATCCGGTTTGGTAGAAAATGAAGATATTGCATTTAATACGGTCATTTATTATTAATGAAAGGCAAGCGGACACATTTATTCGTATGGAAAGGAGGCTTTTTTGCCTCCTTTCCATTCTATGCTATTAAACTATTTCTACTTTTATTCTTTGCTGTCGTTGCGCCACTCTTGGTGAAAAGCCAAAACTCCCGGTTTATATTTCGGGCTGGTGCTGATTACCGTTTCTACCCAATTGATATTCAGGATGTCCCTCCTGGGGGGTACTCTTCAAATGGCTTACCTGATGATGAAAAGTTTTGGAAAACATTTTCATTACTTGCCGAAGCCGGATCATCTCTTTCAAAAACTACATCGCTGAGTTTACAGGTCAGTGGAAGATATAATCACCTCCATTGGCTTCAGGGAACCAATTTTACCAATCCGCAAGCAAAAAGAGCAGCAAAACAGAACATTAAACTAGACATATTCGCAATTGTCGAGAAGAGATTCAGAATTAAAAAGGAGAATACTCATTCCCTGTTTACCTCATTAGGTTTGGGGGTGACTAATCTCCATACAAAATACGCTGTTTTTCTTCAGGATACGCTGCCGTCCGGGCCAACCCAGGGTAAGTTATACGAAGGTGATTATTCGCATTTTGGACTTCAACTTCGAGTGGGTTACCAATATAAGGCTTTTCGGTTCTCCTATAACACGTATTTAATCGAGGGGCCAGACCGTACCGGTTTAGCCTCTTTGTGGATGGGCATTAGTCTTCTACACGAAATCCGATCACAGAAAGAAAGATCGGGTCAGATATCAAACTGAAAACCGCTCAGATTTTTGAAGTGCCCATTCATCCTGATTTTTTCCTTCAGGTTTTCCATTTCCGCTACCATGGGGATCACTTTGGCCAAATGCCTCTTAAGGTATTCCTGGCGGTGAAGTTCATCTGTCAACCCCAGGATATCATACTCCTCTTGTAAAGACAGGCCGATATGATGCGCTACATCATAGGCTTTTAAATCGTCATCCGCCTTCTGAAACTCCTTGGAAACATTTAGCAGGCGATGCAATTCCCGGATCCCTTTCATCACTTTGCGCATCAACTCAATATTACCCTGGTCGCTATTGGATGGATAATTCACAATCGCCCCGCTGTAGAGCTTATCCGGCACCGATTTGATCACTTCCAGAATGCGAAAAACCTGCAAACCCCGGGTCTTAATATCCATTTCCCCATTCTCATGCACCTTGCTCAATTCCTCGATCTCCACCAGGGTGCCAAAATCCTGGACATTATTCTCAATCACTGATGGAATACCAAAGGGCTTCTTCTGTTCAAAACATTCCGAAATCAGTTGCTTATACCTTGGCTCAAAAATGTGCAGGTTCAATGGCTCGCCGGGGTAAACCACGAGGCCCAGGGGAAATATGGGGATGAAGTTTGTCATTCGACCGACAAAAGTAAATGAAATCAGAAAAAAGGAACCTAAAATGTGTACCTGGCCCAAGGCATTCCCGCCCCCATACTCCCGGCTACAAATGGTGTATATAGGACCTCGCCCCGTCATCCACAAACTGCTCCTGGGTAAAAAACTGAGGCTCGGTTATAAAGGCATTCAATTCTCCACGCATAATCAGGTGGGCCAGGAGCGGATCGGCATTGAACACTACCGGTGTTTGTGCCTGTATTAGTTTCTTACACGCCGAAGGCGTTACCGCATAGGCATGGGTTAGATCATGGCTTCCCGCTTTTAGCAAACGGTTGGAATAAGGCTTTGGCAGGGCATTCCTTATCATGTTGGGTTTAAACCGTATCAATCCAACATAACTCAAGCCCAAATAAAAGAGATACTTTCTTTTCAGCTTCTGCGTAACCGGGTAATTTTTATTGAACCCCAAATAAATGGTTTCCCAATCGGCTGGTAATTCCTCCAGGGCTTGTGGCAAATGGGGCAGGTGATGATAAAAGGGTACAACATCATCCTCAAAAATCAGGACACGCTG
The DNA here is from genome assembly GCA_041916555.1 of Chitinophagaceae bacterium. GTDB lineage: Bacteria > Bacteroidota > Bacteroidia > Chitinophagales > Chitinophagaceae > SpSt-398. The sequence goes on from JAYRZH010000012.1 coordinate 37,720, forward strand.
GTACCCTTCCTGCAATATCTTATGATAAAGTGACCGGTGTGAGAGTGAACAAGCTATATGACCCAAAACCATTCCCTTCCCATACCGGTTGAGTTTTCTGGATTTTTGGTCATCATAAATGTTCTCCTGCTGAAGCCAACCTTCTGTCAACGCGTTTTTATCCGTACCATAAAAAAACTCAAAATTCAGACCTTCCAGTCTTTCCCGGATTCGCTTTTGCCTTTCAACGGCGCGTTCCAGGGTTATGACAAATATTTTGTCAAATCGACTTTCCAAGGTTGCGATGGTTTGTGGGGGTAGTTTCAACTGCTTGCGCTTAATGTGATTTTATTTTTTGGAAGCTTGCCTGAGTTTCTCCAATTCCAGATACTTGTTTCTTGTGTACCAGGCTGTAATTGACGCGATCTCTAACCCGGTAATCCCGTCTAAAAATCCCAACTTCAAAATATAGCCACGTATAAATGTAAATACCGGTGACAAATATAACTTCACCCAGTTTGCCTTTTTCCCCTGTGCCAGGTATTTTCTCGCACTCATGCGGGCATAATCGGCCACCTTTTGCCTGTAATCGCTGGTGCTTTCGGTGGTGCGGTGCAACAAAGCCCCTTTTAATTTTCTTACCTCATACCCCGGTGGCAGGGTCGGCTCCTCATGAACCTCATCCTGGTTCCATTGTACATCACCCCGGTGAAACAAGCGCACATGGTGATCGGTTCCCCAATCGCCATATTTCAATTGCTTGTCGCCCACAAAGTTCTTGCGTACCAGATCATAGGCCACCCCTCTTTCGGGCTTAAGCTCAGTTAGGGCTTGGAATAATTCCCGGTCAATGGCTTCATCCGTATCCAGGCTCAGAATCCAGTCGTACCGCGCCAGTTGATTGGCCTTATTCTTAGTGGGGCCAAAACCAAGCCAGGGACCTTCCACCACCCTGGCACCCATTTCCCTGGCAACTGAAACCGAATCATCTGTACTGCCATTATCATATACCAGCACGTCATCGGTTAGTCCTTGCAGGGTTGGAAGGGTCCTTTGCAATTGGATCTTGCCGTTTTTGCAGATGATGACAACTGAAATAGGGACCATTTGGCGAAAATAGACATTTCCTTTTATTGCGAAGTTTCACGGGTTGATCCCCTGTGAATAGTTGATAGTTCCTCCGTTGTGAATCAAAAATCATGGTTAGCTTTGCCCCACTTTATGTGGACCAAACTCGCTGCCCAGATACCACAAGGGCATATAAAATCCCTAGCCAGGGCCATTACCCTGGTTGAAAACGAGTGGGATGGTTATGAGCATTTTCTTCAATCCCTTCCCCCTTCTCAGGTTCCTGTTATTGGCATTACCGGACCACCCGGCGCCGGAAAAAGCACCCTCACCGATGCCCTTATTGGTGAATTAACCCGCAGAGGAAAGAAAGTAGCCGTCCTTTGTGTTGACCCCTCCTCTCCCTTTAACCTTGGCGCCCTGCTTGGTGACCGGATACGCATGAGCGAATGGTATGATCATCCATCAGTTTTTATCCGGTCCCTGGCCAGTAGAGGCTCATTGGGTGGCCTGCACCCGCAGATCATTGAGATCACCGACCTGCTAAAAGCAGCCCCCTTTGATTATATAATTGTGGAAACGGTTGGTGTTGGACAAAGCGAAGTGGAAATCGCCGGTCTGGCCGACCTTACCCTGGTGGTAGTGGTTCCCGAGGCCGGTGATGAAGTGCAAACCATGAAAGCTGGTCTGATGGAAATCGCCGATCTCTTTGTGGTCAACAAGGCCGATCGACCTGGCGCGGATATTTTTGTAAAAAACCTGCGTGCCATGACCTCCACCGGACACAATACCGGATATAAGGAAGTACCGGTGATAAAAACAGTGGCTACCCAAAAAGAAGGCACCACCCAACTTGCGGAAGAAATTGAAAACCTGTTGAAAGAAACCGGTCACAATGAACGCAAATACTGGTTACTGGCGGAAAGGGCTTTTCACCTGATCCAGAAAAAAAGAATGAAAGACATACAGAAAGATCAGTTAAAAGAAAGGATCCGGGAACTGGTGAACAGAAACCAGTTTCAATTGTATTCCTTTATCCAAAACTACTAAGCATGGAACAACTCCCCAACGAAGGATTTCCCGTTTGTTATAAAAAAGAACCCGCCCTGCTGAAAGCCGAGCCTGGAAAAGTTTATTCCTGGTGTACTTGCGGACTAAGCGAAAAACAACCTCTTTGCGATGGTCAGCACAAACGCATTGAAGGCATGCCCTACCGGAGTGTAAAGATCCAGTTTGAAGAGCCTACCGAGGTTTGGCTATGCCAGTGCAAGCAAACAAAGACCCCTCCATATTGCGATGGCACACACCGCACTTTATAAAATTCTATACCTCACTCAGACTTTATTTATCAAAAATCACATCCGATTGGTGCACCCGGCGGAATTTCCTCGTGTCTGGTGGCTTTTGCCTTTTCAGGGGCTTTCATCCTTTCAAGGGCATATTGCAAATGGGCTTTATAGGCCCCTGTAGCGGTGGTGGATTTGGTTTTGATAAATGTGGTCAGCTCCTGTAAAGCCTGTTGTATCAGCGACTGTGCCGGAAATGACAATTCCTCTGATAGGCTTAATGATAACAGGTAGGTCAACTGCACCTGCTCTGTTTGTTGCTGGATCAACCCTTCCAATCCGTTGCGGCGTGGGGCCTTCCAGATTTTTTCGGTAATCAGTTTCAGCATTTCCGATAGCCCCAGGGAGCCTTTCATCCCTTCCTGCTCTGCCAAACGATTGATTCGCTCGGGATGGTACAGAAAGGAAAACAAATAATCCACCGCAGATTCTGCCGGACTAAGGAGATCAAATGCCAACCCGGTTTTCTTTTTGAATAATTCATTTCCGGTTCCATACCCCGATGGACGTGGTGGAATCAAAGCCACAATATCATCCGGTATCTTCAGCGCCGTGGGATCAATGGTTTCAAGAGCGGCCAGAAGCGCGTCTGTCTGCACCTGTCGTGGCAACCACTCAATGGGCTTCTGTCCATCTCCCCGAAGGGCATAACTGTATTTCATGCCGCCAACCAGTTTGGTTACCGCTTCCAGTTGATAGCGGTGATAAAAATAAACCGGTACAAGTACATCTTCCAGCATGGAAAGGGGTGTACCCGGACGAATATTATTTAACCCAAAATTTGCCAGCGCCGTTTTGCGGACTTTCATCACTTCACCCAGTTCCTCCACTGCATTCTTGCCATTATCCCACAAATGGGCATCCGGGTGCAACCCGCCGGGGGCACGGGCATCACGATCGGTAATAAAGGTGGATCCTTTGGCAATGGCCTCGGTCAACAGATCATAAAGTGCCTTTTTCTCGTTGGTACCTGGGGCAAATTGTCCATACCCCCAGGTAATTGCCAGTTTATCCCATTCCCCGATCTTGTCATCATAGGCCTGGGTCATATCTATTTCACCCTTATCATTTACCCGTACCAATGGATGCGGATAATCCATCACGCTGGCGCGGTCATTGATGCTGGAAGAATAATTGTGCATAAGTCCGATGGTATGGCCTACCTCGTGCGCGGATAATTGTCGCAACCGGGCCAGGGACATCTTCATCATTTTATCATCAGCAGGAAGACCGTTTTCAAAGGGTGCCAATAACCCGGTAGCAATCAGATAGTCCTGACGTACACGCAGGGAACCCAGGGTTACCTGTCCTTTTATGATCTCGCCGGTTCGGGGATCAACCACCGAAGCGCCATAGCTCCAGCCACGGGTTGACCGGTGTACCCAATTGATCATGTTATAGCGTATGTCCATAGGATCGGCATCATCCGGAAGAAGCTTAACCTGGAAAGCGTTGATAAACCCGGCAGCTTCAAAAGCCTGGTTCCACCAGGATGCTCCTTCCAACAGGGCAGACCGTATCGGCTCGGGAGTGCCATTGTCTAAGTAATAAACGATCGGCTTTATGGCTTCGCTGCGCGCGGCAGTTGGGTCCTTTTTCTGCAACCGGTGACGGATAATGAATTTCTTTTCGATGGGTTCAGATACCGGTGTGCTATAGTCGAAATATGAAACCGGAATAAATCCCGAGCGGGTGTCAAACTCGCGGGGAGTATAGCCATCATCGGGCAATTGCACAAAGGAATGGTGCATCCGAAGGGTGATCACTTCATCTGAAGGGGAAACTGTGCGAACATATCCACCGGCCGATCCGTCATTGCTGACAAAGCTGATGGTGGTTTCAATTTCTGTGTTAAAGGGAAAATTCCGGGTACGATCCAGGTAAAAAGCGGTACGGTTACGATCGTATTGAAAGTTACCCTGTTGCATCCGGCGCAGCCTGGTGCTAACCTGCATGGCATCACGGAGTAAAAACTCAGTGGCATCAACAAGGTAGCGGTCACCGGTTTGGGCTTCCACGGTAAAACCCCAGAGGGCAGACTGGGCAAAGGATTGCTCAACTGCCGCCTTTTCACGGGGATCGTTTGATAGGGCCCGGTAACCAAAGTTGGGCTTGATGGCCAGTATCTTCCTGCCTGTTTTCCTGAACCGCAACACATGGGTTCCCCCCAGCAATCCCCGGTCCAACCCAATATCATTGGAACCCAATCCGGCAGGGAGGGAAACCTGGTACAGGATATCCTGGTCAAGCCTGGCGATCTCCAGGTAAAACTTGCCCGTATTCTCATCCCAGTAATAAGGAATAAACCCTTCCTTTTTTTCAAGCCCCTTTGTTTTCTCTTCAATACCAGGCAGGGCCTGGGAATGGGTTATTAGGGAGGTCAGGGTCAGTAGCAGGAGCAAGAGGGGGCGCATGAAGTTAGAATTTGGTAGATACCAAATCTATCTCATTCAAGGCAATTAAAAAATAGGGAGGGAGTCTGGAAAGCTCTGCTTCCTGGGCTTAAAAGGTCGAAATAAAAAGTCTTACTGCTTTCTTTTTTTCCATTGATAATAGACCACGCCGATGATGGTAAGTGGGAGTGCGGCCAGGTAAAGGATACCGGCATTAAGCCCCTTGGCGGGTTCTTCTCCTAACTGCTGGGCCGTGCGGGTACAAACGGAGCATTGAGCCCAGGTAGCAAAAGATAAAAGGAGAAAAGTAAATGCTATTATAACCCTTTTAACCATCATACAATATACAAATATCCCGGCGAACGCGAACAGATTACAGGGCTTCGGCGCTGAGCTTCTTGGCCTGTTTTTTCCGCTCTTCTTCGTTCAAGATGGCCTTGCGCATGCGAATGAAATTTGGCGTCACCTCAATGCACTCATCACCCTGAATATACTCCATGCACTCTTCCAGAGTCATCTGGCGCTTGGGCGGGATACTTACGGTACCATCGCTTCCGCTGGCGCGCATGTTGGTCAGTTTCTTGCCTTCATTGGGGTTAACAACCAGATCACCCGGTTTGTTGTTTTCCCCGATGATCATTCCGGCATAAACGTCTTCACCTGGGTCAACAAAGAAGAACCCACGGTCTTGCAATTTATCAATGGAATAGGCGGTAGTGGAGCCAGCCTCTTTGGCAATCAGCACCCCGTTGTTTCGTCCGGGAATGGAGCCTTTCCAGGGTTTGAACTCGCTAAAGCGGTGGTTCATTACGGCTTCACCCGCGGTATTGGTCAGCATATTGGTACGCAGACCGATCAGTCCGCGTGAAGGGATTTCAAATTCCAGGTGTTGCATTTCGCCCTTGGTCTCCATCACATGCATTTCCCCTTTGCGGCGGGTCACCAGGTCAATCACTTTGGAGGCAAATTCCTGGGGTACATCCACCACCAGGGTTTCATAAGGCTCACATTTCACGCCATCCACGGTTTTGATCAGTACCTGGGGTTGGCCAACGGTCAGCTCATATCCTTCGCGGCGCATGGTTTCCACCAGTACCCCCAGATGAAGGATACCCCGGCCATAAACCAGGAAGCTATCGGCACTATCTGTATCTTCTACTTTAAGGGCCAGGTTCTTTTCAGTTTCTTTGAGCAGACGGTCACGCAGGTGACGGCTGGTTACAAATTTTCCATCCTTGCCAAAGAATGGCGAGTTGTTGATGGAAAAGGTCATGCTCATGGTCGGTTCATCCACACTGATAACCGGCAGGGCTTCGGGGTTTTCAAAATCAGCGATGGTGTCACCAATGTTGAAGTCTTCCAATCCAACCACGGCGCAAAGATCACCGGCCAGTACTTCGGCCACTTTCTTTTTGCCCATTCCTTCAAACACATATAATTCCTTAACCCGTGATTTTTTGATGCTTCCATCGGCCTGCATCAGGCAGATAGGCTGGTTTTCGCGGATGGAGCCACGGTTTACTTTACCAATGGCGATCCGTCCCAGGAAGGATGAATAATCGAGGGAAGTGATTTGCATTTGCAGGTTACCCTCGGTAACGGTGGGGGCTGGTACATGTTTCAGGATACCATCCAACAGTGGCTCAATGCCATCAATTTGGGTAAGGGAGTCGTTAAACCAACCATTCTTACCAGAACCGTAATAGGTAGGGAAATTCAATTGTTCTTCGGTGGCATCGAGGTTGAAAAAGAGTTCAAAAACCGCATCGTGCACCTCGTCGGGGCGGCAGTTGGGTTTGTCCACTTTATTGATCACCACGATCGGGTGAAGGTTGAGTTGCAGCGCTTTCTGAAGTACAAAGCGGGTTTGGGGCATGGGGCCTTCAAAGGCATCCACCAGCAAAATAACGCCATCGGCCATTTTCAATACCCTTTCCACTTCCCCGCCAAAATCGGCGTGGCCTGGCGTGTCGATCACGTTGATCTTGACGTCTTTATAGTTAACAGCGGCGTTCTTGCTAAAAATGGTGATCCCTCTTTCCCGTTCCAGGTCATTGCTATCCATGATCAGCTCCCCGGTTTCCTGATTGTCACGGAATACCTTGGTGGCGTGTAAGATCTTGTCTACCAGGGTGGTTTTACCATGGTCAACGTGGGCAATGATGGCGATGTTTCGAATTTGCATGCTTCACAAAAATTGAAGCCGCAAAGGTACGCTAATAAACCCGGGGTAGCAAATGAAATCATGAATATCATTTCGCCATTCTTGGTATCATGACAATCAGCTATCCTTAAGATTCTCAACAGGTTTTGTTTCATCCTGATTCGACCCAGTCATTACGTCACGCAGTCGTATATAGTGAATGTTGATATTCTGAATTTTTTCGGCCGGAACAATAAATACATCGCCAGGTATTGGGGCTACCTCACTTTTTAAAATACCTGAGATTGGGACGTTAAAGTGAAAATTCCTTTTTCGTGTGGTTGTAATAATAATATTCTCCAGTTGATCCTTTTGTGAAGAATAGTTAAAATCATATAGGAAACCACTATAGATAGTATTCTCGGTAGTTAGGACATCGACAAAGATCAGGTCGGCATTTTTTCGTGCTCCCTTAACATTCTTTCTATCCAGGTAATTCCCACTGAATAATTCAAACCAGTAATTTGCATTTCTTAATGAATAAAAATTCAAATGCAGATTTTTTGATTCAATAATCTGTTTGAAAATTTTTGTAAGCCCCCAAGTACTGACTATTACGGAAAGGCTATATGTAATAAATAATCTAATCTGATTGTTGACTTCTTCATTGGGTATTCCCAAATCTTCTCCCTGCAGGATGTTATATAGTGTTTTATAGTCTGGCACGATGTTGAAGAAAAAAGAAATGGAACAGATTGCAGTAGTATGAATAAATAAAGAGAGGATCAACCCCCGAAATAACATCTCAGAATATGGAACGTTTATACTTGCCTTTTTAACTTTAAGATGAGTAAAATAGGCTCGTTGGGCTATCGCGCCAGGTAGAAGTATAATGATTATGATAATGGTGGATAAGGCAAAATTCATTACAGTCTTATTGGACTGGTAGATTTATTTCCGGGAAGAAACACTAATGATGGGAGCTATCATCAATTGTGGTAGTAAGAGTAATCCCTATTTTGATGTTTTGGGATTCATCATTTACAAAGATTTCTTTTCCTTTTTCGAGATCTTGCTTATGTTCAATGATTTCTTCTGCCACTCTGGAAGCAAGCATTTTATTGTCCAACACTTTCTGCCCTAACCCACTAATTCTTACATGTTTATCAGGTCCAAAGAAATCGCCAAACAACATTGAAATCATTCCTTTAATGGTTTTTATCCGTTTTCTAAAAAGCATATAAACCTACTAACTATTAACATCAAAATCAATACCTTGTTTACACGATAAGTAGTAAGGCTTCATATAAAAGATTTTAATTTGTTGATAATCAACTTTTTGTTTCCTTATTACCACCTTATCCGCCTTGTTAAAACTCATTTGTCTTAGTATTTTTACGAAACACTCAACTGAATTAAATTTATATGCGCTTCCTGAAATTCCTGGGTTTATTGATAATCCTGCTGATCGTGGTCTATTTTTTTGGACCCCAACCTTCTTCACCAGCACTGACAAAGACCTTGCCGGCTGTTCCGGAAAAATGGAATGATCTCGAAAGCTGGATCAGCGCGCAGGAATCCGCCCACAAGCTTCGTCCGGATAATAATGCCCGCATCATCTGGTACAATGATAGCTCGCATGAACAAACCGAGTATGCCGTGGTTTACCTGCATGGCTTTTCGGCCTCCCAGGAAGAAGGGGATCCTGTTCATATCAATTTTGCCAAAAAATTCGGTTGCAACCTCTATCTGTCACGCTTAGCCGAACATGGGATCGACACTTCCGAGCAATTGCTCAACATGACGGCCGATAATTTGTGGGAGTCTGCCAAACAAGCCTATGCCATTGGAAAAAGATTGGGGAAAAAAGTTATCCTGCTTTCCACCTCTACCGGAGGAACGCTCGCGCTCAAATTGGCAGCCGAGTTTCCGGAAATACATAGCCTGATCCTGCTGTCACCCAATATTGAAATAAACGATCCCGCGGCCTGGGTACTGAATAATCATTGGGGATTACAAATCGCCAGGCTTGTGCAGGGTAAATACAATACCCCCAAGGACACGACGGCTATCTATAAACAATACTGGAATTCCCCTTACCGGATGGAAGCGGCGGTTCAATTGGAAGAATTGCTGGAAACCACCATGAAGAAATCAACCTTTGAGAAAGTGGTTCAACCTACCCTTCTCCTCTATTACTACAAGGATGATGATAACCAGGATCCGGTGGTAAGGGTATCGGCGATGAAGCGGATGTTTTCCCAACTTGGCACCGCGCCCAATCTTAAAAGAGCGGTTGCCATTCCTGAAGCAGGTGATCATGTGATTGGTTCCTATATCAAATCAAAAGATATAGGCACTGTGGAAAGGGAATGTGAGAAATTTGCGCGGGAGGTATTAGGATTCAGCAGCCACTAAAGTTGAATGGTCAAAGGTCGGAAGACCGAAGCGAAGGATCTCAATAACCCTTCCGACCTCGGACTTCCAACCCCGGACATTCTTACATACTTTTCGCCATCGCACCCGCCTCGTACATCTGCTTCAAATTAAACTCGGTGGCCATTTTCTTATGGTTAACGACATCGATGATGGTACCAATCAGGCAAAGTCCGCTGGTAAGCAAATAAAGGATACCCATTCCGATCTGTCCAAGCACAAAGCGTTGGATACCGGCCACACCCAAAAAGCCAATACAGGCCATGATGAGGAGTTCCTGGGGTTTTTTTCGTTTACCGCTGTAGATCATGATAAAATTCTGCTTCTGGCCTTCGGTCATATCCTTGGTCAGTTCTTTGATACCCATCATTTCTTCGGGTTGAAGGTCAGGGATGGTCAATAGCAGGTTTTGGGGAGTGGGCTCCATGTTTAAGGTTTTTTAAGAGTGTAATGATACGGAAAATAATAATTGCCAGGGCTGGAATTCCTAACCAGTGGTAATTCAGGCTGGATGACCAGTCAAAATGCATGGCACAGTGGATGCTGCGACCAATGCCACAACCCAGGCAGTGGTCAAAACCAAGTAACCTGAAAATGCAAAAGCTGAAATGTTCCCCGCCTGATATATCCAGGAAAAAGAGATAGCCCAGGGCACAAGTCCAGGTAATCAATTCAAAATGCTTCTTGAAGAAACGGGCCATCCTTGCGGTTTCAGAGGGACAAATTACACCATTTTCCCAATCCCCTTTCCCTTTTTCCCATTAAACGGTTACCAGTTGGGATAGGAGGGTCTGTACTATTTCTTATGGTGCTTATAGTACTCTTTTCGGGAGGGAGAATTATCCGGTGGAAGCTGACGCAATTTCTCTTTTACCTCATCAAATTCCTGAATGGCATAGAAATAGTATCCCCGCCGGGCTGAATCCGCATCTGCCAGCGGGAAAAATAGTTCGGGTCTGTTATTCCCTATGAGCAGGGTGGCTTTCTGGAGATATGTATCTCCCCACCAGGTTGGTAGTGCTTTTATGGTATCTACCGCTGCTTGCAGTGTAATGGTGCTGATATTGTTGCTTATATAATCAAGTTGTCGTTGGTAAACCTTGTTAATATCCCCCACACTATCCCAGATATACTGAAACAAAGGTTGTAATACGGCTTCAAATTCACGCAGAGGCAGGTCCTTAGCCTGGAAATTCTCCCAATAGATAAACCCATCACGCCAATGAAAATCCTGGAGTGGCCATTCCTTGTTCAAACTATCAGACAGGCGACTGAAGTTTCGCCAATAATAGCCATTGTTTACCTTTTCCTGCAAGGGGAGGCTGGAAACGTCGGGTTTCATTTCAATCTTCTTCCCACCGAGTTGTTTTCCATTTGGAGCCTCAAGTGTAAAGGTTGATTCCCCTGTCTTGGATAGCAGGAGGTAACCATTTTCCCAGTGATCATTTCCGGCGACAGCTGTTTTTCTTAGCGTATCCGTACTGATCAGATTGTAGCCACTTCCGGCTTTGTCGATCCAATACCCCAGTCTGTAAACAAGGTACCTGTCCCCCTCCTTTTCAATAACCGTGGCATATCTCTTTTTTACCGGCTGCAGCCAATCGCTTTTCGGGGTTGATTGGGTTAGGGCAGCCAGGGTAGGGGCAAAGATTAGCAGAAGGAAAAGGGTATTGCGCATAGTTTTTTTTCAGGGATGATCTTTCAATAAAGATTACATAACATCACGGCGGCGAATGGCATAAACCCATTCATCCTCAAACACCCCATTCTTGTAAATAGTGCCTTCAAATTGGGCTTCAAGGCGGAACCCGTTCTTTTCCAATACTTTTTGGGAGGCTAGATTCCGTCCAAAGGGTCTGGCAAAAATCCTCTCAATATCAAGGGTTTTGAATGCGATCTCCAGAATCAATGGAATAGCCTGTGTTATATAACCCCGCCCCCAAAATGGCTCTGCCAGCCAGTAACCCAATTCCGCATTCTTGCAAAAAACATCATGCTGGGGATGGATCCCGATCCCCCCAATGGCTACACCATCCAGGTCAATGGCAAAGATCAGCGCATGCGGATCCGTTGTAGCAAACGTGATGAATTTTTTGCCTGATTCTTCAGTGTATGGATGTGGAAACTGGTTGGTCAGGTTGCCGGCAATATGGGGGTTGTTGGCATACCGAACAAGATCGGGCAGGTCATTCATTGACCATTTCCTAAGTTTAATTGACGACATGGTAAGGCTATCTGTGAAAGCTATTTTTTGGTAGCAAAATGAATCGCATTGCTGTCCCAGGGCACTGATGTCCGGATGCTTTCAATCACATCTTCCGGTTCATTTACAAAACTCCAAAGATCAAGATGTCGCTCATCCATGAACCGCTCCTCCACACATCGCTGGAGCATTTGTTTTAAGGGATCATAAAACCCCCGGGTATTGAGGATGATGATCGGTTTGGTAAACTGCCCCAGTCTTTTCAAAGTAATGGCCTCCAGCAGTTCTTCCAGGGTACCGGTACCACCTGCCAGCGCAACCACAGCATCGATCCCTTCCAAAAACCTGGCCTTTCGTTCGTGCATACTGCTGGTGAATTCAAAGTCGGATACTTTCTTATGGGCCCACTCGATCTCATTCATAAACTGTGGCATTATGCCCTTGATCTTTCCCCCTTCTTCCAATACGGTATCCGCCAGTTTGCCCATCAGGCCAATGGCACCCCCACCATAAACGACTTCCACATCTTGTTTTACAAACTCACGGGCAAGCTTTTCCGTGGCATCAAAATAAACGGGATCGATCTGGGCGCTGGAAGCGCAATAGACACAGATTTTCATGATTAAAGCTACAATTTTTAAGTCGGCGATAATATGAGGTAATGATTAATCATTCAAACTCTCTTCCTGGTAAACCTTGCACGGATTAGGGAATCAGGTTCTTCTCATACAATATCAATTCCACCGGATCGCCCTCCATAAACATTTTCCTTTGAAAACTGAGCCCCAGTTTTTCCAGCAACCTTCTGGAAGATTGGTTCTCCTCTATGGTAATGGCCTTTACGAGTGTCAACCCAAAATTCTCCTTCCCGGCCTGCAACATCCGGCTGGCCGCTTCAAAGGCATAACCCTTTCCTTCATACTCGGTTAAGAATGAAAATCCAATATCCACCCCTTCAAGTCCCTCCCGGTCGTA